>JALYZB010000383.1 GCA_030945945.1 Actinomycetota bacterium
TGTCACCCGTGAGCACCTCGCGCACGTCGGCGGTCTCGAAGCTGAAGTCGCGACCCGGCTCCACGCCGCGCAGGTGGGCGTCGGGGCGGTTGGCGCCGGTGACGTAGGCGCCCCGGGAGACGCCGGCGTCGAGCAGCACGGGCATTCGGGCGCCGACCGGGCCGATGTATCCGGGCGGCCCGAGGCGATCTGACACCTCGTCGGCGGTGGCGGGACGAAACGTGCCGACCGCGGTCCGCAGCTTGATCTCGTTGACCCGATGATCACCACGGACCATGACCAGCCGCATCTCGCCCCCGTCCTGGAGCACGATCGGAAACGCCTTGAGCAGGGCACCGGCCGGGACCTCGAGCATGCGTGTGACGGCCTCGATCGTGGTCGCGCCCGGGGTCGGCACCAGCTCGGGCTCGGACAACCCGGCGGGCAGCGAGACCGGCTGGGCGTCGGCACTGGCGACCTCCACGTTAGCCGCGTAGCCCGGCGCGATCGCGACGTCGTTCTCGCCCGCCGCGCACGGTGCCATGTACTCGTCAGAGCCGTGCCCACCCATCATCCCCACGTCGGCCCTCACGCGATACCACTCCAGCCCGCAGCGGTCACACATCCGGGCGTAGGCGACCGCGTGGCGCTGGTAAGCGGCCTCCAGGCCCTCGGCGTCGCGATCGAACGTGTACGCGTCCTTCATGATGAACTCGCGCGTGCGCAGCACGCCGGCGCGTGGCCGCTGCTCATCGCGCTCCTTGATCTGGAAGTGGTAGAGGACCAGCGGCAGGCCTCGGTAGGACTGCACGGCGGCCGCGACGTGGCCGGTGACGATCTCCTCGTGGGTCATGGCCAGGACCAGGTCCGCCCCACGGCGATCCTGGAGCTTGAACAGCTCGTCGATCCCATAGCGGCCGGTGCGCCGCCAGGGCTCGGCCGGGTGCATGACGGGCATCATCATCTCCTGGCCGCCGATCGCGTCCATCTCCTCGCGCACGATCTGCACGATCCGCTGGTGAACCCGCCACCCGGCGGGCAGCCAGGACCACAGACCGGAGCCGACCTGGCGGATCAGGCCTGCCCTGACCATCAGCTTGTGCGAGATCGCCTCGGCGTCAGCCGGCGGCTGGCGCTCGGTCGGCAGGAAATAGCTCGACATCCGGGTCATCGCGCGTCAAGCCTACCCGCCCGCACCGGCAGGGAGGCCATGGCTATCGTCTGAGTCAGCGACCCAGATTGCACACAGGAAAAGGAGAGCAAACGATGGCCTATACCGTTCCAGACCTTCCCTACGGCTACGACGCGCTGGAGCCTCACATCGATGAGGCGACGATGCGCGTGCACCACGACAAGCACCATCAGGCCTATGTGGACAAGGCCAACGCGGCGCTGGAGGGCACCGAGTGGGCCGACAAGCCGGTGGAGGACGTGATCGCCAGCCTCGGATCGCTGCCCGCCGACCAGCAGGGTCCGGTGCGCAACAACGCCGGCGGCCACTACAACCATTCCCTGTTCTGGAGCTGGATGTCGCCCGAGGGCGGCGGCGAGCCCGCCGGCGAGCTGGCCGAGGCGATCAACGCCGCGTTCGGCTCCTTCGATGAGTTCAAGACCAAGCTCAAGGCCGCGGGCGCCAACCAGTTCGGCTCCGGCTGGGCGTGGCTGGTCCACAACGGCTCGGGCGTGGAGATCGTCTCCACGCCGAACCAGAACAGCCCCCTCACCGACGGCAAGACGCCGCTGCTCGGCGTCGACGTGTGGGAGCACGCCTACTACCTCAAGTACCAGAACAAGCGCCCCGATTACATGGAGGCGTGGTTCAACGTCGTCAACTGGCCGGTGGTCGCCGAGGGCTACGCAAAGGCCAGCTGACCGGATCGGGATGGCGCGGCGGGACCCGAGGCTCCGCCGCGCCCACCCACCTCGCCTCGCCGCCTCAGATCTTCAGCAGCTTGCCGCCCGCGGCAAGTTCCCGATTGCTCTTGACTGCGGGGGCCGCCGCACGCTGCACCTGTGCCACGCCGACGAGATCTTGGCCTGCGTGCGGATGATCTGCGGAACGCCCCGTTTGACGGCGGCCAAATCGACCTGACAGGTGACGCTCCCTCCTGTCGGTCGGCCCCGTTGGGGCGACATATCCCCCTGGGAGGCCGCTCATGCGAGCCAAGGGGGGACCGGGCGCGGTCAGGCGCGCGTGAACCGCCGGCCGGCCACGGGCGACTGAGCGTCGTCCAGCGGCGCCGGACCGTCCGGTGGCTGCTCCGCGCCGTCGGCCGCCGCCGCCTCCAGCGCCGCGAGGCGCTCGGGCGTCATCGCCGTCGCGTCCTCGTTCTCAGCCAGCCAGGCGCGGGCCTCCGCCGCCGAGGTCTCGTCGCGGACAACCCGCTGGCCGGCCGCGTAGTAGCGGTCGATCTCGGCGAACAGCTCATCGACGAGATTCTCGGTCGCGACCTTCTTCAGCGGCTCACCGCGGGAATAGATCATTCCCATGTCCTTGGCACCGGTGATGCCGAAGTCCGCGTGCCGAGCTTCGCCGATGCCGTTGACCGCGCACCCGAGCACCGAGACCTCGATCGGGTCCTCGTACTGCTCCAGACGCTGCTCGATCTCGGCGACGACGGTGTCCATGTCGAACTGCAGGCGCCCGCAGGTCGGGCAGGCGATCAGGACCGGCCCGCGCTCGCGGAGCTTGAGCGCCTTGAGGATCTCCCACGCGACCTTGACCTCCTCCTCGGCGTGGAAGGTCGAAAGCGAGATGCGGATCGTGTCCCCGATCCCGTCGGCGAGCAGCGTGCCCAGCCCGACGGCGGACTTCAGCGAGCCCGACCACCTGGTCCCGGCCTCGGTCACCCCGAGGTGCAGCGGGTACGGAATGCGCTGGGCGA
>JALYZB010000430.1 GCA_030945945.1 Actinomycetota bacterium
TCCCGCGGCCGGCGGCCCGAGCGCTCGGCACCGGCCCGCGGCGGACGCTCGCGACGTGGTGGTGAGCGCCCGCCCGCCCGGCGAGCGCGCGTCGGGGACGATGGCGAGGAGGCGCCGGCGAAGCGCGGACCGCGCTCTGAGCTGCTCTCCCGCGTGCTCGTCGCCGTTCCGGCCGCGATCGTGGCCATCGTCTTCGTCGATCTCGGGGGCCTGGCCTTTGCGCTGTTCATGATCGCCGCGGGCGCGGTCTGCCTGTATGAGCTCTACGCCATGCTCGGCCGCTGGCGCCCGGCGCCGCCGGTGGGGTTCGCCGCCCTGGTGGCGATGGTCATCGCGGCCCGCTACGGCACTCAGAAGGACGTGCTCGAGCTGGGCGTGATCGCCCTGCCGGTCACCTTTCTCGCCGTCATCGCCCGTCCGGACCACCGCGCGGCGACCGTCTCGATCGCCGGGACCCTGCTGGGCATCTACTGGCTCGGCTTTGCCTTTGCCCACGCCGTCCTGCTGCGCCAGCTGCCCCACGGCGGCGCGGTGATGATCGACGTCCTCGTCGGGACCTTCCTCGCCGACACCGCGGCATATCTCGGGGGACGGATGTTCGGCCGCCGGCCGATGGCGCCGGCGATCTCGCCCCACAAGACCGTCGAGGGCCTGGCCTGCGGCATGCTGATCGCGATCCTCTCGGTGTTCGTGGCCGGCCTGTACCAGGACTGGCTGACCCAGGGCGACGCGCTGCTGCTCGGGGTCGCGGTTGCGGTGCTCGGCCCGCTCGGAGACCTGTTCGAGTCCGTCCTCAAGCGTGATGCCGGGGCCAAGGACTCGGGTGGAGTGTTTGGCGCCCACGGCGGGGCATTGGACCGCCTCGACGCGGTCATCTTCACGATCGTCGCCGGCTACTACGTGTGGCTTGGCGCATTGCACTGACCGCGGCGGTCAGGCGAAGCCGAGCGGGCACGCGGTCATCGGGAGCGGCGAACCTACAATCGATCCCGTGCCGCGTCGCGTTGTCATCCTTGGCTCCACCGGCTCGATCGGCGTCCAGGCGCTCGAGGTGGTGGCCGCCGCACCGCCGGACACCTTCGAGGTGGTCGGTCTGACCGCCGGGTGCGACGGAGAGACGATCCTGCGCCAGGCCGCCGACCACGGGGTGGACCGGATCGCGCTGGCCGATCCCGATGCCGCGGCCCGGACCGGTGAGAGCTGGACGGGGGAGACGCTCTCCGGGCCCGAGGGGCTCGTGCGCCTGATCACCGAGTCGGGCTGTGATCTCGTACTCAACGCGATCGTCGGTTCCGCGGGGCTGGTTCCGACCGTGGCCACGCTCGGCGAGGGGATCGACCTGGCCCTGGCCAACAAGGAGTCGCTGGTAGTGGGCGGAGAGCTCATCATTCAGCTCGCGGAGGCGACCGGCGCCGCGATCATCCCCGTCGACTCCGAGCATTCCGCCCTGCACCAGCTGCTCGCCGCCGAATCGCCCGGCACGGTGGACCGCCTCATTCTGACCGCCTCGGGCGGTCCGTTTCGCGGCCTCCGGGCCGCTGATCTGGAGACGGTCACGATCGAGCAGGCGCTGGCGCACCCCACGTGGTCGATGGGGGGCAAGATCACAATCGACTCGGCCACGCTGATGAACAAGGGGCTGGAGCTGATCGAGGCCCACCACCTGTTCGGGACCGCGTATGACCAGATCGACGTGATCGTCCACCCCCAGTCGATCATCCACAGCCTGATCGGACTCTGCGACGGCGCCACCCTGGCCCATCTCGGTTACCCGGACATGCGCGTGCCGATCTCCTATGGGCTGCACTATCCCGAGCGGGTCGACGTGCCGGCGATGCGGCCGCTGGACCTCGCCGAGGTCGGCGCGCTGACCTTCGAACCGGTCGACGTGGAAACCTTCCCCTGCCTCCGCCTGGCCCGGCAGGCGGGAGTGGCCGGAGGGACCGCGCCGTGCACGCTGAACGCGGCCAACGAAATCGCAGTGCACGGCTTCCTGTCGGGCCGCCTGCGCTTCCTGGACATTCCCGCCGTCATCGAGACGACGCTCGAGCAGCTGCCGGCCGGCCAGGTGCACTCCTTTGACTCGCTGGCCTGGGCCGACGGCGAAGCGCGACGCCTCGCCACGGGCCTGGTCGCCTCCCGGGCAGCGCGATGAGCCCTGCTGGGACCCTCACGCGCGCTTCACCC
>JALYZB010000438.1 GCA_030945945.1 Actinomycetota bacterium
GCTGAATCGTGGGCAGCTCGGCGACCGTGCGCAGGATGATCGTCGCCGCGACGCCATAGGGCAGGTTGGCAATCATCCGGTTCGGCGGCGGGGTCACCCGGCTCAGGTCAATCGCGAGCGCGTCGGCGACGAGGTTGGGGCCCGGAACCCCCTCGCACACGACCGCGTCAGCGTCGCCCACCGACACGGTCAGGGTGTCGGTGAGGCTCACCGATTCAAACAGGGTGACCAGCTCGTGACGGCCGTCGTCGCGGGTTCCGCCGAGCAGCAGGCAGAGGTTGATCTTGGCCGGCGCGGTGAGGGTGTGCGGGTTCACAGGCGTTGTCTGAGGGCGCGGAACTCCTCCGGCGTCAGACGCTCGGCGCGCGCGTCGGGTGGGTGGCCGATCTGTTCAAGCGCCGTGCGGGCGCGATCGCGCAGCTCGGTGCCCGAGGCGGTCCCGCCGCCGGACAGGGGCAGCGGCCCGGCCAGGGCCAGTGAGCCGGGCAGCGTCTTGCGGCGGTGGGCGAAGGCGGCATGAACGAGCGCGCTGAGGGTGGCGTCAGGACCGGGGCCACGCCGGGTCAGGCCGAGCAGGACCGAGTCGACGTTGGGCACGGGCCGGAACACGGTCCGCGGGATCGCGCGCAGCACCCGGACCTCGCAGGCGAGCTGGGCCAGCACCGATGGCACCCCGTAGGCGCTGCTGCCCGGGGCGGAGGCGAACCGCTCCCCCACCTCGCGCTGGACCATCACCACCCAGCGCTGGATGCTGGGCAGCTCGGCGACCGTGCGCAGGATGATCGTCGCCGCAACCCCGTAGGGCAGGTTGGCGATCATCCGGTCCGGAGCCGGGGTCAGGCGGCCCAGGTCAAGCGCGAGCGCATCGATGAAATGCACGCTCACGTTGTCAAATGGCGACAGCGTCGCGCGTAGGCGCTCCTCCAGGCTCGGGTCCACCTCGACGACGTGCAGGTGGGCGACCGTCGGGGCCAGCCGCGCGGAGAGAACACCGAGGCCACCGCCGATCTCGAGCACGACGTCATCGGAGGCCGGGTCCGCGAGCCGTTCGATCACGCCGAGGATGTTTGGGTCGGCGAGGAAGTTCTGTCCCAGCTCGCGCTGCCGCGCGCTCGCGCGTCCTGGCACCCTCACCATCCGAAGACGGCGGCGGCGCTGGCCTCGATCGCACGGTCGAACTGCGCGTAGGAAACGCGCCGCGCCAGCGCCATCGCCTGAGCGGTGTGGACCACGTAGGACGGCTGATTGCGCTGGCCGCGGACTGCCTGGGGGGGGAGATAAGGGGCGTCGGTCTCCACCAGCATGCGCTCGGCGGGGACGTGCTGGGCGGCCAGCCGCAGACCCTCGGACTTCGGGTACGTGGCGTTGCCGGCAAAGGAGATCCACCAGTTCTCGTGCGCCAGGCAAGCCTTGATCCGGGGAGCCATCGAGAAGCAATGCAGGATCACCCGGACCCCGTCGGCGTGCTCGTCCAGGGTGGTCAGGGTCTCGTCGTCGGCGGCGCGGGTGTGGATGACCAGCGGCTTGCCGGTCAAGCGCGCGAGCTCGATCTGGGCGAGAAAGGCGCGGCGCTGATCCTCGGCGGGGGCGCCGTCGCGATAGTAGTCAAGGCCGGTCTCGCCGATCGCCACACAGCGCTCGTGGGCGGCGAGCTCCCGCAGGTCGGCGCGGTCCGCATCATCAAAGCCCGTCGCGCTGTTGGGGTGGCGGCCGATCGCCGCGTACACACCGGGGAACTGCTCGGCGACGGCGAGCGCGGCACGGCAGCTGTCGGCGTCGGTACCGACGGTGACCATGCGCGTGACCCCGACCTCGCCGGCACGGTCGACCAGGCCGGCCGGGCTGTCCTCGCACAGGTGCAGGTGGGTATGGCTGTCGACCACTAGCGCTTCGGGAACAGCGGTTGCAGCGCCGAGACTGTCCGTCCCCCGCCCGTCGCGCTGAACGCGGCGCCGGCGTAGTGCAGCTCGGGTGCGGCCAGCGCATCGAGCAGGGTGCCGGTGCTCTCGGGCATGTACGGGTGCAGCAGCACGCTTAGGACCCGGACCCCCTCGGCCAGCGAGGCGAGCGTCGCGTCGAGCGCGGGCGCCTGCTCGGGGTCCTTGGCCAGCTGCCACGGCGCGCGTTGCTCGACGTAGCGGTTGCAGCGCCGGACGCGGACCCAGATCTCCTCGAGCGCGGTGGTGATGTCAGCCTTGTCCAGACAGGCGGCGACGCGCTCGGCCAACCCGTCGAAGGCCGCGGCCAGCGTGGTGTCGACGTCGACGTCGGGCACGACGCCGTCGCGGTAGCGCCGGATCATCGCCAACGTGCGGCTGGCCAGGTTGCCGTAGTCATTGGCCAGCTCTGACTCATAGCGCGACCGAACCGCGTCGATCCCGACGGTGCCGTCACCGCCGAAGGGGACGTCGCGCGCGAGGTAGAAGCGCAACGCGTCGGTGCCGAGCTCCTCCATCACCGCAAACGGATCCAGGACGTTGCCCAGTGACTTGCTCATCTTGCGTCCGTCGGCCCCGAGGAGGAAGCCGTGCACGAACACGTGGTGGGGCAGCGGCAGCTCGGCTGCCATCAGCAGCGCGGGCCAGAACACGGTGTGAAACTTGAGGATGTCCTTGCCGATGATGTGAAAGCTGGCGGGCCAGAACTCATCGGTCAGGTCGTCGCCGGGTCGGGCGTAGCCCAGCGCGGTGTAGTAGTTCAGCAGGGCGTCGAACCACACGTAGAAGACGTGGTCCGGATCCCACGGCACGGTCACCCCCCACTTCAGCCGCGCCCGGGAGAGCGACACGTCCTGCAGGCCGGAGGCGATGAACGAGCGGGCCTCGTTAAAGCGCGCGGGCGGCATCACGAAGTCCGGCTGCTCGGCGTACAGGCGCTCGAGCCGGTCCTGGAAGGCCGACAACCGGAAGAACCAGTTCTCCTCCTGGTGGCGCTCGAGCACAATCTCGTGGATCGGACAGCAGTTGCCCTCGGCGATCTCGTTCTCGACCTTGAAGTCCGCGCAACGCGGGCAGTACCAGCCCTCGTACACGTCCTTATAGGTGTGCCCGTTGTCGTGCACGCGCTGCAGCACCTCCTGCACGCGGGCCTTGTGCTCATCGTCCGAGGTGCGGATGAAGAAGTCGTTGGACGCGTCCAGGCGCGGCATCAGCGCCTGGAAACGCTCGGTGTTGCGATCGGCGAGCTCCTGCGGCGTGACGCCCTGGGCATGGGCGGCGTCGGCGACGGGCTCGCCGTGCTCGTCGGTGCCGGTGAGAAAGAACACGTCCTGGCCGCGCTGGCGCATGTGGCGGGCGAGCACATCGGTGGCGATCGTCGTGTACGCGTGACCCAGATGCGGCTGGGCGTTGACGTAATAGATCGGGGTGGTGATGTAGTAGGACATGTCTGTGCTTCTGAAGGCTATCCGCCGTCCGCCCCGCCACCTGATTCCGAGGCCCGCCATGTCCGCCACCGCCACCCGTCTGCTTGAGAACTACATCGCCGGCCGCTGGATGCCTGCGCGTGCGGCGACTGAGGTGCTTGAGGTCAGCAACCCGGCGACCGGCGCTGCGCTGGCGCGGGTGCCGCTGTCGGGAGCCGCCGACCTCGATG
>JALYZB010000462.1 GCA_030945945.1 Actinomycetota bacterium
GGAAGCCGACCGGATCCTGCACCTGTACACGCCCGACCATGGTCGCGTGTCGGCGATCGCCAAGGGGGCGCGCCGGTCCCGGAGCCGCTTCGGGGCTCGCCTGGAGCCGTTCTTCCACATCCGCGCCGTGCTGCACGAGGGCCGCAGCGACCTGCTCACCGTCACCGCGGTCGACACGGTGTCCAGTCATGGCGCGCTGCGCGACCATGCCGCCACGCTCGACGCCGCCGCCCGCGCCTGCGATGCCGTCGCGCGCCTGTTCGAGACCGCCGACCCCAACCCTGACGTCTTCCGGCTGCTGGTCAACCAACTCGGGTTGATGCACGCCGATGCGGCCCAGGCCCGAGCCGAGACCGGGCTGGCCTTCCGACTGAAATTGCTGCTCGCGGCGGGCATCGTGCCCCAGCTGGCCGCCTGTGCGGTGTGCGGTGAGGCCGACCATCTCAGCGGGTTCTCCGGGGCCGCCGGCGGCGTGGTCTGCAGCTCGTGCGAGGCGGGCGCATTCCCGCTCGGCGAGGACGCCTACCGCTTCCTGATCGGCGCGCTCGGGTCGCCGATGGCCCAGGCTCCGTCTGCCTCCGAGCGGGCTCTGCGGCAGGTCGAGCGGGCCATCGGAGAGACCTCCGAGCACCACGCGCACGTCCGTCTGCGCCCGCTGCTCGCCGTCTGATCAGCCGCTGCCTCGATCAGGCCGGCCTGACGGCCCGCGGCGGTGTCAGAATCGACGGTGTGACCGACGCGAAGCCGAGCCCATCCTCCAAGCACCCGGCCGGTCCGGTGGCGGAGGCCTTTGAGCGCAGGGTGCGCGAGCGCGAGGAGGCCTACCTGTCTGCGCTGGCCGTGCGCTCGTTCCCGGCCCAGCGCGTCCGGGCCGAGCCCGACTGCGGGCTGCGCACCCCGTTCATGCGTGACCGTGACCGGATCGTTCACTGCAAGGCATTTCGCCGCCTCAAGCACAAGACGCAGGTGTTCGTCGCCCCCAGCGGCGACCACTACCGCACGCGCTTGACCCATACGCTTGAGGTCACCCAGGTCTCGCGCACGGTCGCGCGCGCCCTGGCGCTCAACGAGGATCTCGTCGAGGCGATCGGATTGGGGCATGACCTCGGCCATCCGCCGTTCGGGCACGTCGGCGAGGAGGCGCTGGACCGCTGCCTGCGCGAGCGCTTCGGGGCCGCGTTTCGCCACCATGAGCACTCGCTGCGCGTCGTGGACACGCTCGAGCGCGACGGGCAGGGTCTCAATCTCACCGCGCCGGTGCGCGACGGCATCGTCTCGCACTCCGGACGCGCCCCCGAGCCGGCCACCCTGGAGGGCAAGATCGTGCGCCTCATGGATCGGGTCGCGTACATCAACCACGACATCGACGATGCTGTGCGCGCCGGCGTGCTCAACGCTGCGGACCTGCCCGGTGAGCCGATCGCCGTCCTCGGTGACTCGGGCCCGCGGCGGATCGACACCCTCGTCCACGACCTCGTCGAGACCTCGCAGGCCACCGGCGACATCGTCCAGGGCGAGCGGATCGGCGGGGCGATGTTCGACCTGCGCACGTTCATGTTCGAACACGTCTACCTCGGGCCCGTGGCGACCCGCGAGCACACCAAGATCCACATTGTCATCGCTGCCCTGTTCGAGCACTACTGCACGCATCCGGAGGAGATCCCCGCCTCGATTCCCGAGGGGGAACTCGCCACCCGAGTCACCGACTACCTGGCGGGGATGACCGACCGCTACTGCATCAAGCGGTTCGAGGAGCTCACCGTTCCGGTTGCCTTCGCTCCGGCCGGATGACTCACGTGGGCGACCCGGAGACATCGCGCGAGCTCGCGAGCGGTGTCGAGCCGAGGCGCTCAGCGTGAGCCGCTACACGGCTGACTCGCGCGACCGGGTTCTGGTGGCGGTTGACATGCTGTCGCTCGTCGGCACTCGCGTCGAACTGCGCCGCGCCGGCGTCAACAGCTACTTCGGGCTGTGTCCGTTTCACGACGAGCGCAGCAGCTCGTTTCACGTGCGCCCTGACGAGAAGCACTACCACTGCTTCGGCTGCCAGCAGTCCGGGGACCCGTTCAACTTCGTGATGGAGACCGAGGGCCTGGACTTCAAGGCGGCCCTGGAGACCCTCGCGGATCGCTTCGGCGTCGCCCTGGAGACCGAGGACGAGGACCCCGGCGCGGCGGCCCGTCGCGAGCAGCGCGCGCGGCTGCACTCGCTGCTGGGCCGGGCCGCCACCTACTACTCGCGCTACCTGTGGGAGGCGAGCGAGGCCGAGCCGGCACGTGCTTACCTGCTCGGCCGCGGCCTGCATGAGGCCACCCTGCGCGAGTTTCGGGTCGGCTATGCGCCGAGCGCCTGGGACCGGATGCTCCGGGCCTCGCGGAGCTCCGGCTTTAGTGACGAGGAGCTGCTCGCGGCCGGTCTCGTGCAGCGCTCAAAGAACCGTCCCGGCCAGGTCTATGACCGCTTCCGCGAGCGGATCATGTTCCCTGCTGCGGACGCGCGGGGCCGCGTTCGCGGGTTCGGTGCGCGCGCGATGCGCGCCAACCAGCAGCCCAAGTACCTCAATACCTCCGACGGACTCGTCTACCACAAGCGCGAGGTGCTGTTCGGGATCGATCTCGCCCGCGCCGCGGCGTCCAAGGCCGACCGGATGATCCTGGCCGAGGGTTACACGGACGTGCTGGCCCTGCATCAGGCTGGGATCACGAATGCGGTTGGGATCATGGGTACCGCGCTGACCGAGGAGCAGGTGGCAGAGCTGGAGCGGATCGTTCACGTGCTCGAGCTCTGCCTGGACGCGGACCGTGCCGGCCAGGACGCGATGCTCCGCGCCGCGCGCCTGGCCCGGGCGCGCAAGCTCGAGCTGCGAGTCGTCGGCCTGCCGGAGGGCACCGATCCGGCCGAGCTCGCCGAGCGGGAGGGGGCTGAGGCGGTCAACCGGCTGGTCGCTGCATCGCAGCCGTTCGTCGTCTTCCAGATCGACCGGATCCTCGAGCGAGCCGATCTCGGCAGCGGGGAGGGGCGAGACCGGGCCCTCGAGGAGCTGCGCCCACTGCTCGACGAGGTGCCCCAGAGCATCCTGCGCGACGAGCTCGTGCGCCGGGTTGCCGGTCGCCTCGCCCTCACCGAGGCCCGGCTGATGACGCTGCTGGCCGCCCCGCCGCCCGCCGTGGGCCCGCGATCACACGGTGGCGCCACGAGGAACGGCGAGGC
>JALYZB010000003.1 GCA_030945945.1 Actinomycetota bacterium
CCGGCCACCGAGAGGTGTCCGACCAGGTTGGCCTGCTGAAAGAGCATCCCGATCCGGCTTGCCCGGATCCGGGCCCGCTCCGCCTCCGAGCGGCGTGAAAGCCGCTGTCCGGTCACCGCGACGTAGCCGCCGTCGGGCTCGTCGAGGCCGGCCAGGCAGGCCAGCAGGGTGGACTTACCCGAGCCCGAGGGGCCGGTGGCCGCGGCGACGTCGCCGCGGGCAAGGCTCAGTGAGACCCCGCGGAGCGCGAGCGTCTCGTCCTCCCCGGCGTGGAAGAACCGGTACAGGTCATGTGCCTCGAGGGCCGGCGTGATATCCGCGTGGGCGCTCACCGGGTCAATTTCAGCGACGATGTGACCTTGCGCCAGGGATCGACGTTGTCCGAGCCCTTGGGCGAGGAGACAAGAACGACGACCTCCCGACCGTGGTGGCTGAAGTCATAGCGTTCGAAGGCGAGCGTCCCCACCTTTCCCGTGACCGGATTCGGCTGGGAATCGCCCGAATACGCTATCCGTACCGCGGGACCCGCAGGACGAGTCACACTGGTGATCGACCCCGGCAGGAACGTCTTGACCGAGGATTTGATCGCCGATAGCTCAGTTCCGCGGACTGAGGCGGGGGTGATCGGTCCCGTGGCCGGTGCAGTGAATACGCGTACCTGATTGAGCTTGTCGGTGAAGATAACTTGGGTCCGGGTGCTGGAGCGCGACCAGCCCTCCGGGACCGAGATCGTCAGCCCCAGCGGCTTGCTGGTGTAGGGGACATAGGCGACCGTGTCGGGGATGTCCCCGGGAGGAAGCGTCTCCCGCCCGTTGGGGTTGACTCCGGAGCTGGTCGTCACGGCGCTCGAGGAGCTCGCCGCCGGGGGGGTCGAGGATGATCCGGCGGCAGCCGAGCTCGAGGACGAGCCCGAGCCGCCGCATCCGGCGAGGGCGGCAGCGGCTACGGCGGCGACGCCGAGCACGCAGGCGCGGCCCGCACGGGGGAGGGCAGGGGTGCAGTGAGGCATGGCCGCACCGTATGAGGTCCCCGACCAACGGCGGGTTGCGCGAGGTCAACGCGAGGTAAAACGTGTCCGCGGCACGAGCCGGCGGTACGGTGGCCCGATGCCCGAGGCATCACTCCTGATCATCGAGGACGACGATGCGATCGCTGACGCGCTGACGCGCGTGCTGGCGGGACAGGGCTACGCGGTCGACCGCCTCGCGCGCGGCACCGGTGCGGTCCGGGCCGCCGAGCCGCCCGTCGCGCTGGTGATCCTCGATCTCGGTCTGCCGGACGTCGATGGCCTCGAGGTCTGCCGGCGGCTGCGGGCGTCGCGGCCGGAGCTGGCCATTCTGATCCTCACCGCGCGCGGCCAGGAACTCGATGTCGTGGCCGGGCTCGATGCCGGCGCCGATGACTACCTGACCAAGCCGTTCCGCCTCTCGGAGCTGTTGGCCCGGATCCGCTCACAGCTGCGCCGCGGCGGTGCGCCCGTGAACGGGCCCGGCGATGCCCTGCAGGTGGGTTCCCTGCGCATCGACCGGGCCGCCCGGCGGGTGTGGCTGGGGGCCGAAGAGCTGATGCTGCGGCCCAAGGAGTTCGACCTGCTCACCCTCATGGCCGCCAACCCAGGGATTGCGCTGACCCGCAGCCGGATCATGGACGCGGTGTGGGAGACCTCGTGGCTCGGCTCCACCAAGACGCTGGACACGCACGTGCTCGCGCTGCGCCAGAAGCTCGGGGCGGAGGCGATCACCACCCTGCGCGGGGTTGGTTACCGCTTCGATCTGCCGTGAGACGCCGGCTCGTCCTGGCCATCGCGGGCGTCACCGCCGGAGCGATCATCCTGTTCGGGATTCCGCTCGCACTGGCCCTGGAGCGCTCCTATCGTGACGAGGAGTTGGTTCGCCTCCAACGCGACACCGTGGCCGCGACGCGCAACATCGATCTGCCCCCGGGCGCCCAGGATCAGCTTGAGCTGCCCCGGTTCAACGGGCAGATCGGCATCTACTCACTGTCGGGACGCCTCGTCGCGGGCACCGGGCCGGCTCGTGGCGGCATCACGGTGACCCGGGCGATCGACCTGCGGGCACCGGAGGGCACCGCCGGCGCGGATCAGCTCGTGGTTGCCAGCCCTCTGTTCAGCGGCGGGCGGGTGACCGGAGCAGTGCGGGGCCGTCGCTCGCAAGCGGCGGTCGTGGTCAAGACCCAGCGGGCCTGGCTGGAGATCGCCGCGCTCGGGGTTGGGGTGCTCATTCTCGCGGCCGGCGCTGGGCTGGCTCTCGGG
The DNA here is from genome assembly GCA_030945945.1 of Actinomycetota bacterium. The sequence continues at coordinate 2,273 of JALYZB010000003.1, forward strand.
CGGCGGCTGGCCGCGCCGCTGGAGGCGCTGGTGGGGGTTGCCCGGCGGGTCGGCGAGGGTGACTTCGCCGCGCGGGCGCCGGCCAGCTCTCTGGCCGAGGTCAACGCGCTCAGCGCCGCGCTCAACGCCAGCTCGCAGCAGATCGGGGATCTCGTCACCCGGGAGCGGGAGTTCGGCGCCAACGCCTCCCACCAGCTGCGCACACCGTTGGCTGCGCTGCGCCTTGAGTTGGAGGCGGCACAGCTCGCCGACGGTGGCCCCCAGCGGCCGGAACTGACTGCGGGGCTGGCCCAGGTCGACCGGCTCGAGGCCACGATCGGCACGTTGCTTGCTCTGGCCCGTGCCCCCGGGGCCTCGGGACAGGGGACGGTCGATCTGGCCCGGGCGGTAAGCGGACTGCAGAGCCGTTGGCACGGGCGCCTCGCCGACATCGGGCGCCCGCTGCGGGTGAGTGTGGACGCGCCGTCCCCGATCGGCCGGATGTCGCCCGCCGTGCTCGACGAGATCGCCGACATCCTGCTGCAGAACGCCTACGACCACGGCGCCGGCACCGTGACCGTGACCGTGCGCGAGGCCGGGGAGGCGCTCGCCTTCGACGTCGCCGACCAGGGTTCGGGCTTGGCCGCGGACCCCGAGAAGCTGTTCGCTCGCGGCGTCGGATCGGGCGAGGGCATAGGCCTGTCGCTCGCCCAGTCGTTAGCCCACTCGGCGGGCGCCCTGCTGCAGGTGACCCGAGCGCGCCCGCGGGCGCAGCTGACCGTGCTCATCGACCGCGCGCGCAGCTGACCCGGTTCAGCCCTGTGCGGTCGGCCGCACGATGGCCCCCGCCCACGGCACTCGGATTGCCGGTTCGATCAGTGCGGCGCGGGCCAGTAGGGCTCGGTGCCCGGGCCGAAGTTCGGGCCCGGGGAGGGCCCCGAGGTGCTGATCGGCTTGGGGGCGGGGGTTGGCTTGGGCGCCGGGGTTGGCTTGGGCGCTGGCTTGGGCGTGGGGGCCGGCTCTGCCGTCGGCGCGGGGGCCGGGCTCGGCGCGGCGACCGGAGCGGGCGTCGCCCGATGCTTGCGGTGACGCTTGGTGGTCGTGGCCCGGCTGGTCTGGGTCTGCGGAACGCTGAGCTGGAACTGGCCGGTCACCCCGAGGCCGAGTAGGAAGCTAGCGAACGAGACCCCCGCCGCCGTGACCTGGCCGTCCTTGTAGCCGGTGGTCGCCTGCGCCTGCGCCTGCGCCTGCGTCTCGCCGTCAGCCATGCTCCAGCCGGTCTCAAGGCACGAGCCCGACTTCGCGTAGCGGGCGATGACGTCGCCGGCCTGCAGGGTCTGGCCGATCCGGGCGAGGTGATCGATCTGCTCGGAGACGTACACGTACTGGCCCACCTGCGGACCGCTGGAGAGCTGGTACCAGATATAGGGTTGGCCCGCGTACCAGTCGCGCATGATCCCGACCACGGTGCCGCTGCCGATCGCCCGGATCGGATCACCTGGGGACAGGCACACGTCGACGCCCATGTCGGTGCGGCCGACGATCGGGCTGGCGCCGAGGAACGGGTTCTCGTAGGCCGAGGCGGCCGCCGGGGCGGCGAGGGCGAACCCGGCGACCAGACCCATCAGCGAGCAGGCGACGCGAGATCGCCGCGTCAGGCGGGAACGTGGTGACCGGGACAGGGGCGAGAAGGAGACTGCGATGACGTGTCGAACGCGCGGCATTCTCCCTCCATCGGCAAACACGCCCATCGCTTGAATTCCGGTCCGGCGGCCCCGATGCGCCGGCGCCGCAACGCACGGCGCCGGGGCACTCGTGACCAGATGATCCGGCACGCCGGGGCTCGACTTACGTCAGCATGTGTTTCCCGCCGTAATCTGCGGGGATAATCCCGAGGAGCATGCGGACCGGGTAGCGTCCGCAACCAGAACATGACGCCAGCCAGCCAAGGACCGAGCTCGCGCAGCGGCACACCGGTGATCGAACCTCCGGGGCCCGGGAACGGCTCGGCGGGGTCAGGCCACTCCGGAGTGCGCAAGAGCTTTAATGAGGCCGCGCACAAGCTCGGTTACTGGCCCGTTCTCCGCGTCGGGGTTCCGGAGACCCAGGAGCCGTCGGATGAACTGCGCGCCGCGACGTCCGACGATCGCGATGTCGTCGCCCACGCCAGCAAGGCCGTTCTCGCCCTCGGGGCGTTGGGGATCGTCTACGGGGACATCGGCACGAGCCCGCTTTACACGATGCAGGTCATCTTCCAGACGCACGCCGAAGCCGCGCGACCGGACCCTGCAGGGGTCTACGGGATCATCTCGCTCGTCTTCTGGTCGCTGCTGATCGTCGTCTCGCTCAAGTACGCGCTGCTGATAATGCGTGCGCACAACCGCGGCGACGGCGGGATCATGGCGCTGACCGCCCTGGTCACCCGCCGGCGCATCCCGCGGGGACTGATCCTCGTCACGCTCGGCATCTTCGGCGCCGGCCTGTTCCTCGGGGACGGGATGATCACACCCGCGATCTCGGTCATGTCCGCCGTCGAGGGCCTGAACGTCGCCACGCCGGGCCTGGAGCACCTCGTCGTGCCGATCTCGTTGGCCATCCTGCTCGTTCTGTTCCTCGCCCAGCGCTTCGGCACCGGATCGGTCGGCTGGCTGTTCGGGCCGATCATCCTCGTGTGGTTCGCCGCCATCGGCCTGCTCGGCGCCAAGGAGGCCTTTGCTCATCCCGAGGTCTTCCAGGGCCTCTCGCCGACCTGGGGCGCCCGCTTCATCGTCGACCACGGCGTGGCCGCATTCCTCACTCTTGGCGCGGTCGTGCTGTGCGTGACCGGCGCCGAGGCGCTGTACGCCGACCGCGGCCACTTCGGGGCCACGCCGATCCGCATGACCTGGTTCACGATCGTCTTCCCCCTGGTGCTCCTCTCCTACCTGGGCCAGGGCGCTCTGATTCTCGCTCACCCCAAGACGATCTCCAACCCGTTCTTCCTGCTGGTTCCTTCGGGGCTGCGGATCCCGATGGTGATCCTCGCCACGATGGCCACGATCATCGCCTCCCAGGCGGCGATCACCGGTTCGTTCTCGGTCGCCAAGCAAGCGGTGCAGCTCGGCTTCCTGCCCCGGCTGAAGATCGTGCACACCTCAAAGCTCGAGGGCCAGATCTACGTTCCGCTGATCAACTGGTCACTGGCGATCGGGGTGGCGGCGCTGATCTTGTGGTTTCAGAAGTCGACCCGGCTGGCCGAGATCTACGGCGTCGCGGTCACCGGCACCTTCATCCTGGACACGATGCTGTTCCTCGCCGTCGCGCGCTCGATCTGGCACACCGCGATCTGGAAGCTGGCGATGATCGGAGCGCTGTTCCTCACCGTCGAGGTCTCGTTCTTAAGCTCCAACCTGGCCAAGATCGCCAACGGCGCCTGGCTGCCGCTGGGCGTCGGGCTGCTGATCGCCTCGGTGATGATCACCTGGCGCCGCGGGCGGGTCATCCTGACCCGCAACCGCACCGAGGAGGAGGGCTCGCTGGCGGCGTTCCTGGTCGGGCTGAAGACGATGGAGCCGCCGGTGCGCCGGGTCCCGGGCACGGCGATCTTCATGAACCCCGGCAAGGTGACCACCCCGCTGGCGCTCCGGGCCGGGGTCGAGCACAACGGCGTCATGCACGAGCACGTGGTGATCGTTTCGGTGGACTCGATCGGCCTCTCCCACGTCGACAAGGGTGACCGCCTACAGGCCGAACGGATTGGCGAGGGCCTGTTCAAGGTCGTCCACGTGACGGTTCGCTCGGGCTATCAGGACACCTCCAACGTGCCCATGCTGCTCGCGCTGGCCCGCAAGAAGGGTCTGTTGCCGCGCAACCTCGACCTGGAGCACGCCTCCTACTTCATCTCCCGGATGATCATCGCCCCGACCGACGCTCCGGGGATGAGCCGGTGGCGCAAGCGCCTGTTCGTGTTCATGGCTCGTAACGCCACCAGCCCGATCACCCATTTTCACTTGCCCGATGACCGCACGGTGATGATGGGCTCCCAGGTCAGCCTGTAACGACCCTGTTCCGTCGGCTCAGGGGACGCAGTTCGCCTGCCGTGGTCACGGGTTTCTGCGTGGGCGCTCATGAGCGGAGCCGTCCGATTCCGCGGCGGGTCTCCAGCTCGTACGACATCCGCCCGAGTCCGGCTGAGTTCGCCTCAGCTGCCGAGTCATCGCGCGGGCGGCAGACACACGCCCGCGGTGTGCTCGGCGCGCGCGAAGCCGAGCGACTCGTACAGACCGAGCGCGTGGTAGTGCACGTCGGCGCAGATGACCAGGCGCTGGGCTCCGTAATGCTCGGCGGCGTGGTGGCCGGCGGCGACCACGAGCCGTGAGCAGATCCCGCGCCGACGGAAGCTGCCGAGCGTGTCGACCGACTGGTAGCGGCCGCGGCCCGCGGTGACCACGATCCCGCAGCCCGCCACGACGCGGCCGCCGGCGAGCGCGGCATACCAGGCCCCGCGACCGTCACGAAACAGCTCGCGCAGGTCCGCCATCCGCTGCTCGACGAAGGCCCGCGCGGCGCGCGGCTCCTCGGCGGACCGGTCGTCGGCCTGGACGTCGGTGACCTGGTCCCAGAGCCCGAGGTCGGCTCCCGGGGATGGGTCCAGGGCACGAATCCTGACCGTCTGATCGGCGCGCGGGTGCGGCCGCAGCTCGCCAGGGGTGCAGATGAGCGCAACCGTCTCCTCCAGCGTGTAGCCGCCCCGCATGAACTCAGCGGCGGCCCCAACCTCGCCGGTCGTCTGGTCCCAGGCCAGCGTCACGTGCTGCACCTCGCGGTCGGGAGCGAACTCCGCCGCGAAACGCTGTTCCCACGAGGGCCGCTCGCCGGGCGTGGGCGCTTCATCGAACAGCAGCAGGTTCCCCCACCAGTGCCGCGGGTTGCTCGGCGAGCGGATCACCGTGCAGCCCTCGCGGCGGCTCAGCTCACGGTCGCGGGGAAGCACATCCACGTGGGTCGCCCAGGTCAGCGCGCGGGGGACGGGGACGAGGGTGTCCATGAAGGGCCGACCCTATCTCGCCGGCCAGCGGCCGGATCGGCGCCGGAAGGGTACGTGGGTGACGAATAACGAATAACCTAATCCTATTAGGTAAAGTCCTATGAGCGTTCCGAACGCAGGCCCACGAGCCCCCGACCATTGACCCGGAGAAACCGCCATGCGCACCACGCCGATCACCGACAACCTGATCCAGCTCACCCGCCTGCGTCTCGTCAACGCCTACCTGGTTCGCGAGCCGGACGGCTTCACCCTCGTCGACACGCTGATCCCGCGCAGCGCGGCGGCGATCATTGTCGCGGCCACAGCCGCCGGGGGCCCGATCCGCCGCATCGCGCTCACCCACGGCCACAGTGATCACGTGGGTTCGCTGGACGCGCTGGTGGCCGAGCTCGGCGACGACGTCGAGGTTTCGATGAGCGACGTCGATGCCCGGATTCACGCCGGGGAGAAGGTGGTGAACGGAAAGCTGACCGGCAGCTGGCCGACGCTCACGACGGTCCCGGCCGTACGGCTGGCCGCCGGTGACCGGGTCGGCAGCCTCGAGGTGGTGGCCAGCCCGGGCCACACGCCCGGGCACATCGCCTTCCTGGACACGCGTGACCGGAGCCTGATCGCCGGTGACGTGTTCGCGACGGTCGGTGGGCTCGCCGTCTCCTCCTACCTCAATTGGCGGTTCCCGCTGCCGGCCATCGGCACCTACAACAAGCCGCGAGACCTCCAGTCCGCGCGGGACGTGCGCGCGCTCGATCCGGCCCGGCTGGTGGTCGGGCACGGCGCGGCGCTGTCGGCTCCCGGCTCGGCGATGGACGATGCGA
>JALYZB010000007.1 GCA_030945945.1 Actinomycetota bacterium
GCGCGCGGAGCCGAGCCCGACCCGGAAATGGTGGAAAAGGGCGCCGACGCACTCGACGAACCACAGCAGAGGAGCTGACATGACCAAGTACGTCGGAGCGATTGACCAGGGCACCACCAGTTCGCGCTTTATCCTGTTTGATAAGGACGGCAAAATTGTCCACGTTGATCAGCGCGAGCATGAGCAGATAAACCCCAAGGCGGGCTGGGTCGAACATGACGCCAAGGAGATCTGGACCCGCACACGCGAGGTGATCGGAGGTGCTCTGGCCGCGTCGCCGGCCGAGGCGGGTGACATCGAGGCGATCGGGATCACCAACCAGCGTGAGACCACCGTCGTATGGGATCGTGAGACCGGCGAGCCGATCCACAATGCGATTGTCTGGCAGGACACCCGGACAGGTCCGCTCGTGCGGGAGCTGGCCGGCGAGGAGGGCGTGGACCGCCTGCGCGACGCCGTCGGCCTCCCGCTCTCCACCTACTTCTCGGGCCCCAAGATCCGCTGGCTGCTGGACAATGTCGAAGGTGCCCAGCAGCGGGCCGAGAACGGTGAGTTGGCGTTCGGGAACATGGACACCTGGGTGCTGTGGAACCTGACCGGTGGGACCAGCGGCGGGGTGCACGCGACCGACGTGACCAACGCCAGCCGGACGATGCTGATGAACCTCGAGACGCTGGACTGGCACGAGCCGAGCCTCGAGTTGATGGGGATCCCGCGCTCGATGCTGCCCGAGATCCGCTCCTCCTCAGAGACCTACGGCGAGGCCAAGGGGACGGCGGTCGGCGGCGTGCCGGTCTCCGGAATCCTTGGCGACCAGCACGCCGCCCTGTTTGGGCAGACGTGCTTTGATCCCGGCAGCGCCAAGAACACCTACGGGACCGGCTCCTTTTTGCTGGTCAACACCGGCCAGGAAATCGTCCACACCGAAAAGCTGCTGACCAGCGTCGGCTACAAGATCGGCGACGCCAAGGCCACCTATGTGCTCGAAGGCTCGATCGCCGTGACCGGCGCGCTGATCCAGTGGTTGCGCGACCGCCTAAAGATCATTCCCGACGCCGCGTCGGTGGAGAAGCTCGCCCGTACGGTCGATGACAACGGCGGCGTCTACTTCGTCCCCGCGTTCTCTGGCCTGTTCGCTCCCCGCTGGCGCGACGACGCCCGCGGGGTGATCGTCGGGCTGACCGCCTACGCTAACCAGGGCCACATCGCTCGCGCCGCGCTCGAGGCCGCCGCATGGCAGAGCAAGGAGGTGGTCCACGCCGCCAACGACGTCGCTGACGTGCCGTTCACCGAGCTGCGCGTTGATGGCGGCATGACCGCTAACGAGCTGCTGATGCAGTTCCAGGCCGACGTGCTCGACGTGCCGGTGATCCGCCCCGAGGTCACCGAGACGACCGCCCTGGGCGCCGCCTACGCGGCCGGTCTCGCGGTCGGGTATTGGTCTGACCAGGACGAGCTGCGTGAGCGCTGGAGTGAGGACAAGCGCTGGGAGCCCCAGATGTCCGAACAGGAGCGCGAGACCGGGTACGCGAAGTGGAACAAGGCCGTCGAGCGCTCGCTGGACTGGGCCGACTGATCACACACCGGAAGGCGAGCGCTGTCAGCAAACCCAAGCGGTTCTCCTGCGACAACGCCGTGACTTGAGAGGAGTCTCGCGAGCGCAAACGGCTCCTCGGTGACCCTTGCTCTCCGGCCAGAGCGGCAGCCGGTCGACAGCCGGACGTCGCCTGTACGACGTTTGAGGCGCGCTGTTAGAGATGCTCGCAATCGCCCAAACCAGTCCGAGGCAAGGGCGTAAATCTGAGCAGCCGGACTTCTCCTTTGTGTTCGGCTGTCTCGGCGGCCGGTCGCTTGCTCGCGATGCTCGCGACATCCGGGGTCCTGGTCGTGGCTGCTTGCGAGTTCGCCCAATCTCGAGCGCCGGGGTGGAGCGGTCCGGGATCGCTTTCATCGTCCTGCTTGGCGATCCAGTGGCGATGGAGCTTGAGCAATGTGGGTGCTGTCACCAGCCCCATTCCAACGGGGCGGCGGCACTGCCTCTACGCATGAACCGCTGACCGTGGATGGCCTGGGAATAGGCTGGCGCGTGCAGTTCCTGCGTCACTCTAAACCTCGGTGGCGTGTTTGTCTGGTTTGTCTCGCGCCGCGGTGAAGCTCGCGGCGCCGAGGGCCGCGGGCGCTGACAAAGAAGGTTGAGCGGCTGAGGGCCTGAGGGCGGCGGCGGGTTAGTTTGAGCTGTTGTGGGCACCCTCGAAGAAACCCCGCAGGCAGGAGGAGAGAGATGGCAGACAACAGAGGCGTGGCATTCATGGGAGCCGGGGAGGTGGAGGTTCGGGACATCGACTTCCCGACCTTCGAGTTGAAGGACGGGCCGGGTGTCAATCCGGCAAACGTCGGTCGCAAGCTTCCCCACGCGGCGATCCTGAGGTGCGTGGCAACCAACATCTGCGGCTCCGATCAGCACATGGTGCGCGGCCGCACCACGGCACCGGAGGGAATGATCCTCGGTCACGAGATCACCGGGGAGGTGATCGAGACCGGGCCGGGGGTCGAGTTCATCAAGGAGGGTGACCTCTGCTCGGTTCCGTTCAACATCGCCTGCGGCCGCTGCCGGATGTGCAAGAGCGGAGACACCGGCGTCTGCCTAAACGTCAATCCCGACCGCCCCGGCTCTGCCTATGGCTACGTCGACATGGGCGGGTGGGTGGGAGGCCAGGCTGAGTACGTGGTCGTGCCCTACGCCGACTGGAACCTCCTGAAGTTCCCCGATAAGGATCTGGCGATGGAGAAGATCCTTGACC
>JALYZB010000033.1 GCA_030945945.1 Actinomycetota bacterium
CCCGGTGGGGAGAAGAACGTGAGATCGGGTGGAACCGTCACGACCTGACTCACACTGCTCATGGGGCGCTCGACTCGTTGCCGTCAGCGGTGAGGGCGGCATTGGCTCGCCTGGTGAGGTCCCTGAACGCCGCTCGCATTCTCTTCGGGTCGGAAACCGGTTCCGCGAAACTGATTCGTGCTTCGAGGGGGCCACCCGGTGTGGCAAGCACGAGATCGATGCCGGATCCGTCGATGCGCTGGGCCCGGGCCGAGGTTGCTTCCGGATGGCCCCCGAGCGATCGCGCCACAGTGAGGAGCTCGTCGGCATGTTTGTCGTTTACGCGCTGGACAGGGTCGTGGTTTCCGTGACTCATCGGTTGCTCCTTTTCTGGGGTGAACAGGGCTAGGCCGCCGGTACCAATCCCCGGCCTCGTCGCTCGGACATTGTGGGCTGCTCATCCTGCTTCCGTCGCCCGTGCCGGGTCAGGCCTCGCGGCTTGTACACCGACAGCGTCGTGGCGACGAGCAGGAGCACCACGGCCCCACCGGCGTGGACCACCGCGGTGGGGCTCCGTAAGGCGATGATCCCGAGGATCTTCACCCAGCGCGGGATACCGGTGTCGTTGGCCGGGTCCTTACGAGAGTCAGAGCGGATCGGTGGGTCAGCCATGTCGCGTCAGCTGGGGGTTGATCACAGCGGCGAGGCTAGAGAGACGGCGCCGGAAGTGAATGCCCCCGTGAGGGGAACTTCCACGTCCACATTTCGCGTACAGGCATCATCCGTTGCGGGGATGTCTGGCCGTCCATGCCCGGGTACCCTCGCTCTGATCATGTCATTGACACCCCCGGCGTTTCGGGCCTCCACCGCCGGAGCAGCATCGGTGGCGGTAGTCGACCTCGCAATCGCCGCGGCTGCCGTCGGTGGCTCGTTGGCGCTGGTGGCGCACGGCGCCAGCGGGCTCACACGCTCCGGATCAGGAGGTCTCGACCTCCTCGGCGTGGTTCTGGTGATGTTGTCGGCGGCGCCGGTTGCCGTGTGGCGACGGGCACCACTGGGTGTCTTTGCGCTGACCGCATCGGCGAGCGTGCTGTTGGCCGGTCTCGGATATTCGATCGGGTTCCCCCTCGGCGCTGCGACCGCCCTTTACCTCTTGGCTGCGAGTCGCGAGCAGGCGAGATCGTGGAACGGGCGTACCACGGCGGTGGTCGCCGGGTCCTTCGTCGCCTACGTCGGGGCCACGGCCGTCGCCCAGGCCGGCTTCCCCGGGATCGAGATCTTCCACACTGCACTGGCGTGGGCGGTGGCGTGGTTCGCGGGCGAACGGACCCGGCTACGCCGGGAGCAGTTGGGCGATCTGACGGAGCGTGCAGCCCACGCCGAGCGGGAGGCTGAGCGCGAGCGCCGCCTCGCCGTTGCCGAGGAGCGCGCCCGGATCGCCCGGGATCTCCATGACTCGGCGGGCCATGCGATAAACGTGATCGCGGTACGTGCCGGCGCGGCCCGGCTTCGCCACCACCAGGACTCCGATCGGTCCCTCGCTGTGCTGGAGGCCATCGAGGATCTGGCGCGCCAGACGGCCGGCGACATCGACCAGTTCGTCGGGGCGCTGCGCGACACAGACTCGAGGAACGGTGTCGTGGAGGCTCCGCCCGGTCTCGCGTCGCTCGACACGCTGGTCGCCCAGCACGCCGCGACGGGCCTCGATGTGACGCTCGCCACTGCAGGCACTCCCCGCCAGCTCGGCCCCGGCACCGACCAGGCCGTCTTCAGGATCCTCCAGGAGGCGCTGACCAACGCTGCCCGCCACGGAGCGGGAACCGTCTGCGTCGAGCTCGGCTTCGGCAACGAGGCGTTCGAGGTCGCGGTCATCAACCCGCTCCCTCCCGACGTGGCCGCACGCAACGGCGGGGGCCACGGCCTGGTCGGAATGCGGGAGCGCGCTTCTCTGCTCGGCGGCGTCCTCACTGCCGACGAATCCGCCGGAGCGTTTTGTGTCCGCGCCCGTCTTCCCTACGGCGGTCATCGACCGTGACCCGGGTCTTGATCGCCGACGACGACGACCTCATGCGCGCCGGCCTCGTCGAGCTGCTCACGGTCGACCCGACCATCGAGGTCGTGGGCGAGGCCGCCACCGGGCGCCAGGCTGTGGAAGGTGCCCGCCGATGTGCGCCCGATGTCGTTCTGATGGACGTTCGCATGCCGGACCTGGACGGGATCGAGGCGACCCGGGCGCTCGCCGCAGAGGCACCGCAAGTGAGAGTTCTGATCCTCACCACGTTCGAGCAGGACGACTATGTGTTCGGCGCCCTGCGAGCCGGTGCGTCGGGCTTCCTGCTCAAGAGAACGCGCCCGGAGGAGCTCATCGCCGCCGTGCACACGATCGCTGCCGGAGACTCGTTGCTCTCACCGTCGGTCACCCGCCGGGTGGTCGACCGTCTGGCCCAGCAGCCCACCCCCGACCTGGCCGACCAAGCCAGCCTCCGCCACCTCACAGCCCGGGAGAGCGAGGTCCTGGGGTTGATCGCACGCGGCCTGTCGAACCGCGAGATCGCTTCGGCACTGCTGGTCGAGGAGTCGACGGCCAGGACCCACGTGAAGCGCATACTGATGAAGCTCAACCTGAGGGACCGCGTTCAGGCCGTTATTTTTGCCTACGAGAACGGACTCAACCAGTAGCCGGTGGCCAGAAG
>JALYZB010000045.1 GCA_030945945.1 Actinomycetota bacterium
CGGCGCCGATGCCGAGGCCGAGGACGAGCACGGGAAAGGCGAGGAACACGTCGACCAAGCGCGAGATCGCGGTGTCGACCCAGCCGCGGTAGAAGCCCGCCAGCAGGCCGAGCACGGTGCCGAGGACGGTGGCGATCAGCGTTCCGAAGATGCCGACCTCCAGCGACACGCGCGAGCCATAGATCACCCGCGAGAAGACATCACGCCCGAGCTGGTCAACGCCGAAGGGATGCGTCGAGCTCGGGCCGGTGGGACTGCCGAACGCATCGAGCGCATTGGAGTTGTTCTGATACGGGCCCTGCAGTCCGAAGATGCTCGTGATCAGCGGCGCAAGGATTGCCACCATGATCAGCGCCAGGATGAAGACCGCCGAGACCACAGCGACGCGATCGCGGCGAAACCGGCGCCAGAACAGCTGCAGCGGGGAACGGGCGGCGACGTCACCGGCGACGAGTTCGACGCTGTCTGGGCCAGGCCCCGCCTCGACGATGAGCTCGGCGCTCGCGCCCACGCTCATGTCAGCGACGCCTCACGTCGCACCTCGGCAACCTCCATCGACGAATCGAAGCACACGGCCTCTCCCAAGTCACCAAACATTAACGCCAGCTCAACGAATCACGTACAGGGTACGCTGCCCGAGCCCGCCCTCGTAGCTCAATGGACAGAGCACGCGCCTCCTAAGCGCGGGATGCAGGTTCGATTCCTGCCGGGGGCAAATTACTTGATCGCAACCCCCGGTCGCAGTCTGCGAACCCAGGGACGCTGGCCCGCGACGGTCTTTCGTCGCGGGAGATCGCGCCCCGGCAAGGTGCTACGTTCCGCGCGATCTCGTGTCCTCGCACACGCTAGAAGCCGACCCGGGCGCCAGCGCGCGCTCCGGCCCCCCCGGGCCCCCGGCCCCGGCCTCGGCCGGGTCGTTGGTGCGTCGGCATTCCGGCTGGCTGGTCGCCGCCGGGCTGCTCGTGCTCTCGGTCGCCGTCGTGCAGTGGGCCCGAACGCGCCCCGGGTTTGATCCCTACGGCTGGCTGACCTGGGGTCACCAAACGATCCATGGCTCGCTGGACACCAACGCGGCCCCGTCCTGGAAGCCGCTCCCGTGGCTGTTCACAACCGTCTACGCCGTATTCGGTCGCTACGAGCTGAAGCTGTGGATGATCACCTCGGTGGCGATCTCGCTCAGCGGCGTCGTGTTCGCGGCCCGCATCGTCTACCGCCTCACCGACGCCCCGCCGCAGCGCCGCTGGGCGGGCCTGGTGGCGGGCGCGTTCGCCGGCATCGCCGTGCTCGGGATCCAGAACGACGCGCATTACATCCTCAGCGCGCAGTCCGATCCGATGATCGTCGCGCTCTGCCTGGGAGCGATCGACGGGCACCTCTCGGGACGGGTGCGGACCGCGTTCGCCCTCGGGGTGCTCGCCTCACTGGGCCGTCCCGAGGTGTGGCCGTTCCTGGGTCTTTACTCGATCTGGGCTTGGCGCGAACGACCCGAGACCCGGGTTCTGCTCGCCGGAGGCTGGGTGGCGATCGTCCTCTTCTGGTTCGGCGTGCCGGCGCTGACCTCGCGCACCCCGTTCGTCGCCGCCAGCAACGCCAACAAGTCGGGCCGGCGGCTGACCAGCAACCAGGTCTTCGGCACCGTCCAGCGCTTCCTCGCCATCAACGAGCTGCCGGTCGAGCTCGCTGCGCTGATCGCGCTCGGCCTGGCGATCTGGCGCCGTCACCGCACGATCCTCGTGCTCACCGCCGCCACCCTCGTCTGGGTGGTGATCGAGATCGCCTTCGCACTGCACGGCTGGCCCGGACTCGTCCGCTACATGTTCGAGGCTGGCGCGGTGGTCATCGTGCTCGCGGGGGTCGCGGTCGGCTGGCTGCTGACCAGCGCCACGCGCTGGCCGTCGCTGCCGGCGTGGCTGGGCCCGGCGCTCGTCGTTGTGCTCGTGGCCAGCCTCGTGCCCGCGGCCATCTCCCATGCCCGTGACGAGCACGCAGACCTGCAGCATCAGCGCAAACGCACGGATGAGATCGCCGCCCTGACGCCCGCGATCAATCGCGTCGGAGGCGCCGGGCGGCTGAACGCGTGCGGCGAACCGCTGACCCGTCTCGAGTACCAGACGACCCTCGCCTACACGCTCGGCATCAACGTCAACAAGATCGGCTTCAAGTTCAGCCAGGCCGTCGCCCGCGGCAATCCGATCATCCTCTTCACCCCTGCCGCGACGGGCATCGGTTGGACCGTGCGAGCGATCCACCAGGCCGGCGCGAGCTGCCGGTCACTGCCGCACTAGCCAGCCCACGGCGCGCGGCCTACGTGGCGCGGTCAGGGCGCTGGGGATAGACGTCGTCGATCGTCGTCAGCGCCCGGTATGGAACCGCGGAGGAGGCCTGGATCGCCTCGGCGCCGCCGGCCAGGCGATCGCAGATCGCCAGCACCCCGCAGACCTGATGCCCCTCGTCCCAGATCGCCTGCAGCGCGCGCAGCGTCGAGCCCCCGGTGGTGACGACATCCTCGACGAGCATGCACCGATCCCCGGCCGCCAACAGTGGTCCCTCGATACGCCGCGAGAGCCCGTGGGCCTTGGTCTCCTTGCGGACGAAGAACGCCTTGACCTCGGCGCCACCGGCCAGCGCCGCGCAGGCAATCGGGTCTGCTCCCATCGTCATGCCGCCGACGGCGGTCGCGTCCCATGCGGCGGCCTGGGCGGCGACCAGCTCAGCCAGCGCCACGAAACCGGGGCGCAACAGGATCGCCCGCTTGACGTCCACCAGGTACTGGGCGACGGCGCCGCTGGTCAGCGTCACCTCACCGATGATCAGCGCATGCTCGCGCAGTGCGGCGAGCAGCCGATCCTCGGCGCCCTCAGCCACGCTCACCGGCCGCGGGCACCCGCTCACGGGTAATAGACGTCGACGATGTTGCCGTAGGTCAGCCAGTCGAAAATCGAGATCGCGTCGACGATCGGGACGCGCATGCAACCGTGGCTGGCCGGATAGTCCGGAGCTGGGTTATAGCCGTGGATCGCATAGCCACCCGAGAAGAAGCTCGAGAAGTACATGCCGTCGGGCAGGTAGCCGGGATCGCGCTGGTAGACGCGGAAGTGTCCCAGGATGGTCGGGGTCGACGGCTTGCCCGAACTGATCGGGTAGATCCGGTCGACCTGGGATCCGTTGATCAGGGCCAGCAGCTGGCGGCCGAGGTTGCCCTCGACGTGCTTGCCGTCCCGGGGGTGCAACACCTTGAACGCGCCCTCGCCGTTGAGCAGCGCAGAGACCGTGGCGGGGTCCAGCGCCTGGGACACGCCCCGGCGTAGGAGGCGGTGGTAGGCGTCGAGCGCGAGGGACATGTGCTCGTCAAAGACGCCGCTGGCCGGGAGGTAGACGTGAAGCGCGAGCAGCCGCTGCTGCATGAGTTCCACGAACGGGCCGCTGGAGCCCGGGCCCGCCTGAGGGGTCAGGGAGGCGACGCCCTGCCGAGCGATGAAGCCGAGCATCTGTGCCGTGCGGTGATGGGTGACCGTGACCTGGACGCGACCCGCGGCGGGGCTGCGCAGGGCCTCGGTGAAGCGACCCGTCCGCCGGTTGGCCGACGGCTTGATGCTCAGGCGGTCGCGCCTGATCCGGTGAGAGCCGATCGTCGTGATCACGCTGACCGTCTGCCCGGGCACATAGGGAGCCGTCACGCCGGTGACCGCGAAGCCACGGCCGGGCACCGTGACGGCGCTGCCATGGACGACGAAGACGCCCTGGAGAGAGAGGCGCACGGCGGTTTTGGCGGGCGCGGCAGTGGCCGCCGACGCGAGACCGGGGCCGAGGAGCCCCGCGGCCAGCGCGGCGGAGAGGGCGGCAAGCGAGAGCAGGAAGCGTCGGCGCATGGCCGAGAAAGTACACCAGTCAACGACCGCGGTGCGGGTTTCGCGCGCGAGCGCACGGGATGCGCGCGCGAGGGCTACCGGACTGGCGCGGTACGGGCGCCCAGGCGCCACGTGATCGCCACGGTCACCAGCCAGGACGCGAGGATCAGCGCCAGCACCTCTGCCGCGGTCCAACCGAGCTGGTTGACGCCAAGCGCGAGCGCGTTGTTGGCGCTGTGCAGGGCGATGCACGGGTACAGCGATCCGGTTCGCCAGCGCACCAGGCAGAGCATGAAGCCGAGCAGACCGAGCGGGACCAGGTACTCCAGGCCGGCCGAGCCCAGGTGGGCGGCGCCGAACAGGACCGCCGTCAGCAGTGCGCCGATCCACGGGCCAAGGTCTCGCCCGGCGACCCGCAGGGGTATCCGCCGCAGCGTCCCGAACAAGAAGCCGCGGAAGAAGAGCTCCTCGGCCATGGGCGCGAACACACAGACGAACAGGGCGGTCCCGATGACGTTGGCCGTGGTGTGCAGATTGCCGAGCCCGCTCGGCAGCTTCTCGACCCTGTGCAGCGAAAAGACGGCCGCGTAGATCGCCGAGACGCCAAAGTATCCGATCGCTCCCAGGCCCACCGCGACCACCCCACGCTTGACCCTGACCCGACGAAATCCGAAATCCGCGGCCCGTGGGCGAGCCACCCGGGAGGTGAACCAAAGCGCGGCGGCGACGAAGCCGAGGTCGAAGCCGACGTTCCCGAGGATCGTCACCCACCAGCTGGTGTTGGTGCTCGAGCCGCCCGTGGCCACGATGTCGAGCACCGTGACGGCGACGATGCCGAGCCCGGCGCCCAGCAGCAGGGTCGCCGGAACGATCCAGATCGGCCACGGCGGAATGTCGTCGCCAGGGCCGCCGGAGGGTGCGGCCGGAGCGCCCGGGGGTGCCATCGTCGGGCTCTCCATGCCGCGGAGGTTAGGGCTCGTCCAGCTCGGCGAGGGAGACGATCGCCCGCACGCCGTCGGGCACCGGCTTCCCGCGGCGGTTGCACCACACGGAGGCGATCTGCGCGCGGCGGGCTCCCTGGACGTCATGCACCAGGCTATCTCCGACGTGCAGGGCCGCCTCCGGCGCAACCCCGGCGATCATCAGCGCGCGCGCGAAGATCGCCGCGTGGGGCTTGGCCGCCCCGGCCTCGGCCGAGGTCAGAACCGCGTCGATCAGCGGCGCCAAGCCGGCCGAGGCCAGCGCCGCGGGCAGCGAGGCGTCCCAGTTGGACACGACGACCACGCGCTCGCCACGGCGACGCGCAGCCCGTAGCGCCGGCGCGGCATCGGTGTGGGCAACGAAACGCAGGGAGGCCAGCAGCGCGTCGGTGAGGGCAGCGGGATCGACACTCGCCGCCGCAGGAAGCGCGGCGCCCAACGCTGCCGCGCAGCGAGTGCGGAGCTCTGCGACCGATGCGGGATCCCGACCCTGGAGCATGTGCGCGCGGTAGTAGGCGATCTCAGCCACAAGCCCGCGCTGCGCCTGCTCCAGGGTGACGTCGATCCCGATCCGGTCACGCAGCTCGCGCCGCAGGATGGGGGCGGGCGGGCGCAGCTCGATGAGGGTGCCCATGGCATCGATCAGCAGCGCGCGGCGGACGGGGGAGCGGGCCATGAGCGAGCAGGAATTCTCGCAGCCGCAGGAGGTCGAGGTGGCGGGACGAAACAGCCGTGCAGCTAGACTGGCGGGTCCGTGCGGCGGCGGTCGCCGTCGTCCCACACCGCGACCACGCCACCCAGCGCCCTGATTCCATGAGCCGACGCGAACGACAGCGCCGCCGCCTGCGCAACCGCGGATCGACCCTTGGGCGCGTTGTCGCCCTGACCGGGGTGCTGGCGTTCTGCGCGGTGGCGGTGGGGGCGTTGGCTGTGGTCGGCTGGGTGGTCAATGTCGCTCAATCGGCACCAAGTTTGAATGAGCTGCATCCTTTGTTGCCGGGTTCGCCGTCGCAGATCTTCGCGGCGGACGGAACGTCACTGGGCTACATCTACTCGCAGGACATCCGCAACCCGATCGCCGGTGACCGGATCCCCAACATCCTCAAGGACGCGACGATCGCGATCGAGGATCGCCGCTTCTACCAGCACGGCGCGCTGGATTACCAGGGGATCGTGCGCGCGGCGGTCAAGGACGCGGTCAACGGCGGCAGCCTGCAGGGTGCGTCCACGCTGACCATGCAGCTCGTCGACAACGTGTACATGACCCGGCGTATGAAGCTCAACCACGACCTCAAGTACAAGATCGTCCAGGCCAAGTTGGCCCAGCAGCTCGAGGCCCGCCACCCCAACAAGAACTGGATCCTGACCAGCTACCTCAACGACGTGCCCTACGGCACCGTCGGGGGCCAGACCGCCTACGGGGTGAACGCCGCGTCGAACATGTTCTTCAACAAGTCGGTGACCCGGCTCAGCCTCGCCCAGGCGGCGCTGCTCGCCGGCCTGCCGCAGGCCCCGTCGCAATTCAACCCGTTCCTCGACCGGGGCGCCGCCCTGCACCGCCGCCACGAGGTGCTGCAGTCGATGGTGCAGGCCAACTACATCACCCAGGCACAGGCCAGCTCCGCGGAGCGCGCCAGCCTGGAGGTCCACCACAACGCGGCCTCCGCCGTCCACCGCGAGCCGTTCGTGTTCGACTACATCGCCCAGGCCGCCGCCCGTGACCTGTGCCCCAGGACGCCGACCAACTGCCCGACCCTGACTAACGGCGGCCTCAAGATCCACGCGACGATCGATCTGCGCAAGCAGGCGCTGGCGCGCCAGGCGATCCTCGCGCACGAGGGCGGCCCCGGTCAGCCCGCCGCGGGTCTGGCGTCGGTGGACCCCACCAACGGTCACATCCTCGCAATCGCATCCTCCGCGAACTACTCCAGCACGAGCTTTGACTACGCCACCCAGGCCCAGCGCCAGCCGGGCTCGTCGTTCAAGGTGTTCGTGCTGATGACACTGATCCACGACCTGCACGGCGACCCCAACCAGACCTACTACAACTCCCATCAGCTGCTGCCCGGATGGCTGCCCAGCAACCCGACCTACGGGGTGCAGACCGCCGAGCTCAGCTACCAGGGCAACATCAGCCTGGCCAAGGCGACCTGGGAGTCCGACAACACCGTGTTCGCCCAGCTCGACGCCGACCTGACCCCCCAAAAGGTCACCCAGACGGCGTACGCGATGGGGATCACCACGCACCTGAACTCGTACCCGGCCGAGGCGATCGGCGGGCTGACGCACGGCGTCACCCCGCTGGACATGGCTGACGCCTACTCGACACTGGCCAACGGCGGATCGCACGTGCCGGCGACGATCATCAACACGATCACCTTCCCCGACGGGAGCGTGCGCGACTTCGGCAATCCCACCTCGACCCGCGTGTTCACCGACGGTGAGGCCTATGCCGGTACCCAGACGCTCAAGGGCGTCATCACCCAGGGCACCGGCGTCAGCGCCAACTACGGCTGCCCCGCGGCCGGCAAGACCGGCACCTCGGAGAAGCTGGCCAACGCCTGGTTCGTCGGCTACACGCCGCGGATGGCGACCGCGGTCTGGGTCGGCTACCCGCTGGGCAACTACACGCTGGGGCCCAATGGCTTCGGCGGCACGCTGGCGGCGCCGATCTGGCATGACTACATGTCAGCCGCGTCCGGTGGCTACTGCGGACAGTTCCCGACCCCGACCACCCCGTTCAGCGGCACCGCGTACTTCGGCAACTACGCCACCACCGGTGCACCCCATGGTGCCGCGAAGCCCGATTCCCTGACCGCCGCCGGCGCGACCGGAAGCAGCCCCTACAACAACCCCACCCTCTACGCCCAGCCGCCGCAGGGCGCCGGCAACGGCAACGGCAGCGGCAGCGGCAACAGCAAGGCCACGGGGAACGGGAAGGCCAACGACAAGGCCACGGGGAACGGGAAGGCCAACAGCAACTCCCCGGTCTCCCCGACCGGCGGCGCTGGGGTCAAGAAGCATTAGCGATCCCGGCCGGCCGACGGGTCGCCGTCGGCTGGTAGCCTCGACACCGTTCGCGCAGTGACGCGCGCCCACGACACGATCGAAGACGCATGCCCAAGGAAGAAAAAGTAGAGCTCGAAGGCGAGGTCGTCGAGGCCCTGCCCAACGCCATGTTCCGCGTCAAGCTCGACAACATGGACCGCGTGGTCCTCGGCCACGTGGCCGGCAAGATGCGCCGTTTCCGCATCCGGATCCTGCCGGGGGATCGCGTCCGCGTCGAGCTCTCACCCTACGATCTGGATCGCGCCCGGATCGTCTACCGCCACCGCTGAGCCGACGCGCTCGTGCGCGAGCTCGAGCTGATCGCCGCACTGGACCAGGTGCTCTCCCGGGCCGGTCCGGGAGAAAGCCGCATGATCAGGTGGATCGGCGACGACGCCGCCGTGGTGCGCGCTCGTGGCTATGCGGTCACGTCGGTGGACACGATGGTCCAGGACGTCCACTTCCGGCGTGAGCAGCTGACCGCACATGAGATCGGTGGCCGCGCGTTCGCCGCCGCGCTGTCGGATCTCGCGGCAATGGGGGCCGACCCGGGTGAGGCCTACCTGTCGCTGGCGATTCCTCCCGCCATGGCGGGGGGGGAGACGCACGAGCTGGTGGCCGGGGCCAGCGCGGCCGCGCAGCGCTTCGGGGTGATCATCGCCGGCGGTGACGTGACCGCCGCCCCGGTCCTGGTGGTGTCGGTCACCGTCGTGGGCTGGGCCGATGACCCGGGTGCGCTGGTCGGACGCGACGGGGCACGCGTCGGCGACGCGATCGTGCTCACCGGACCCCTGGGCGGCGCTACGGCCGGCCTGGCTCTGCTCGACGGGCGCGCCCGCGGCGACGCGCTGTCTGCCGCGGTGCGCGCGCAGCTGCGCCACTGCTTTATCGCCCCCGAGCCCCGGGTCCACGCGGGTCGGGAACTCGCCGCCGCCGGAGCGACCGCGATGATCGACCTGTCCGACGGCCTAGCCACCGACGGCCGCCATATCGCGGCCGCCAGCGGCGTTGCGCTGGCGCTCGAGAGCGGTCGGATCCCGCTGGCCGCGGGTGTCTCTGAGATCGCCGACGAGCTCGGGGTGGACCCGATCGCGCTCGCGCTGACCGGGGGCGAAGACTTCGAGCTGTGCGCCTGCCTACCGCCGGCCGGAGCGCCGGTCACCGTGACGGTGATCGGACGGGTCGATGCCGGCCGGGCCGAGCTGCGGATCGACGGAACGACGTCGGTCCTGCGCGGTCACGAGCACTCGCTCTGAAGTGGGAGGGGTACCCCTGGCGCCCACCGGCGGCCGCACAATCAGCCGGCGGATGATCGCGTCGGCCACAGCCTGCGTGTCCACCCGATACTCCCCACGCCCGATCTGACCCTGGATCTGGCTCAAGCGCATAGCACGATTCCCTTCGGGTGTCGTCTCGGCGACATCAGGACCTGGGTTTCGGCACGAGCGCGGATTCTCTCCACGAGGGTCCCTCAGATTGGACATTCGTCCGTCAGGCCGGTCCGAGCGGGGTCACCGACTGCAGGCGCGCGAACACGATGATCCGCTGCGCCGCGCTGTACAGCGGGTGGCAGGCCGACAGGACCAGCCGGTCATACCCGACGTTGTCGGTGACCCAGAGCGCCTTCGGTGACACGATCTGTGTGCGTTGCACGCGGTAGGTGAAGCGGGCGTAGGGCATCCGGACCCTGATCCGGTCCCCGCGGCGCAATTCGTTGATGCGCCGAAACGGCGCCAGGTACGTCGTGCGATGCCCGGCGACGGCCACCGTCTGCCCCAGGCCGGGCAGCGCGGTGCCCGGGTAATGACCCGGGCCCTTCTCCAGGCTCAGCTCATCGGTTCCCTGCACGACCGTGTATCCCACCCCGATCTTGGGGATCGAGATCGTCCCGACCGCATCGCCGGTCCGGACCTGACGCGCCAACCGGTGAGCGAGGAAGGAGACCCGCTCGGTCCGCGTCTGCAGGTGAGTGAGCACGCCGAGATCGACCGAGGACAGCGGGGCGGTGTGGTAGCTCAGGTAGCGCTCGTTGACCTGCCCGCGGAGCACGAGCCCGATCGCCGCCGTCACCGGCTCCTGCCACCCCAGCGTGACGCCGGCATCGAGCACGAGCAGCAGCCCGGCGAGGATCAACACGGAGGAGATATCCCGGATCAGCCGGCGCATCGGCTCCATGGTCGCACGTCGGCGCGACGCTCAGCGCCGAAGTGCCGACTCGGTGCCTCCCAGCGAGCCCGGCCCGGCATAACCGACCGGGCCGCGGACGGTGACCGGCAGCTGTTCGGGGCGCGGCTGCCGAGCCAGCGCGACCAGGATCCCGAGAGCGGAGAGCACGCAGCCCCCGAACAGGCTCCACTCCACCACCGCCGCGATCGAGATCCCGTGGCCGGCGATCAGCAGCGTGACCATCCAGACCATGCCCAACGGGGAGTAGCCCAGGGTCATCGCGTAGTACACCGGAACCGCGACGAGGGGCAGCAGGCCGGCCAGGAGCAGACCGAGCCGGGTCGGCAGCCGCAACCGCAGGTCGGGGCTGAGCGCCAGCAGCCAGAGGTGCAGGCCGGGCACGGCGAGCAGCGCCGCATAGGGGTTGGCCAGCCACAGCAGGATGGTGACCACGCAGGCGACGGCGAGCAGGCCGGCGACGGCGCCCTCGGTGGCGGTGTCGCGGCCCGGCCCGCGCGAACGCGCCCTGGGAAGCGCGAACCGGATCACCACCGGTCTCAACGCAACCGCCGCGCCGCCGGCCAACAGCGCAGCCGCCACGACCACCGCCCAGCCCGCGGTCACCGTAGGGACGGTCCCGGGACCCACCGGGGCGGCGGGCGCAACCGGAAGCGCCCCCGCCAGCCGGGCCAGCCGCACGACCACGCCGATCAGCGCGAAGGGCAGCGCCGCAGCGAGCACGAGCACGATCCACCGCCACAGCGGATGCCCCCGGCGGCGGGCGCGGGCCAGGCCGTCGATCGTGGTCAGCAGCACCGGGACGATCAGCGCGAGCACGAAGATCGAGAGGGCCCAGCCGGGCACCACCTTGCCGGCGAGCAGCAGATACGGCGAGGCGGTGGGAACCGGAGCGCCGCTGTCCAGCGCAGAGAGCGTGGCCAGCACACCGCGGCCGACCGCCGTCAACTGGTCAGCCCCGGCCACAGCGCTCGCGGGGGCTGGGCCGCGCTCGCCGGTCAGGGAGACGAGCACCGCGGGCACGCCGAGGTCACCGAAGGGCGCCTGCTCGGACAGGGTGAGCGGGAAGGCGAGATGCAGGTACTGCCCGAACAGACTTGTCCCCGTGGGCCCGATCGACGCCTGGGTGCGCAGCTCGGCACCGAGCGTGTTGCGCAGCACCGGTGAGGCGACGTTGGGTGACGTGGACCACGGCACGACGATCGGCTGGCGCAGATGGCGACTGGCGAGATCGCCGAGCACGATCACCGCGTCGATCGGTCCCGCAACCGTGGCGGCGAGCCGGAGCGCACCCGCGGTGCCCTGTGCGCCGGTCGTCGAGGCGAGCACGACCGTCCGGTGCAAAGTCTCGCCGGCGAGGTCGCGAGCGAGCTCGATCAGCGTCGCGGTGCCCGACAGCGCAGCGGCCGCCGGCGAGCCGCGGGCATCACGGTGAGCGACGATCACCAGACTGCCGGCCTGCACGCTGCCGGGACGGACCGCCACCACGTTCTCCAGCGTTCGGGCGCCATCCGCGGTCTGGCCGGTGAACGTGTCCGTGGTTACCCTGAAGGCGCGCTTGCTGACGTCACTCATGTCGGTGGCGACCTGTGTGGCGAGGTCCTGGTCAGCCGCCGAGCCGGGAGGGCGCGGGGGCTGGCCCCGGGTCAGCTGCGCGGTCGTGGCGGCGACGTTCTGGCCGTTGAACGCGTCCGGCGCCAGCGGCGAGGTGAGCGCGCTCGGCTGGTCCTGGAGCGAGAAGGCGAGCACGAGCACGGACAGCACGACGAGCGTCAGGCCGGTCCGGTAGATGCGCGGATCGAGCATCGATCCCCTTTATAGCGGCCTGGTCTGTGACGGGCCGGCACACAGGTGTTCGCCCGAAACCCCTACCCTTTTCAGGAGAGAGAGCTTGCCTGACCGATCCGCGCGCATCCTGCTCGTCGACGACGAGCAGTCGATCCAGACCCTGCTCTCCTACCCACTGCGCAAGGAGGGCTACGAGGTGGTCCAGGCGACCGACGGCCGCCAAGCGCTCGAGCGCTTCGACGAGCAGCCGTTTGACCTCGTTGTGCTCGACGTGATGCTGCCCCACGTCGACGGACTGGAGGTGTGCCGCCGGCTGCGCAGCCGCAGCTCGGTGCCGATCATCATGCTCACCGCCAAGTCTGAGGAGATCGACAAGGTGGTCGGGCTGGAGCTCGGGGCCGACGACTACATCACCAAGCCGTTCTCGCTGCGTGAGTTCTCCAGCCGCATCAAGGCTGCGCTACGCCGCATCGAGATGAGCCGGCCGGCCGAGACCGCCCCCGACGAGGCGCCGCTCGAGGTCGGCGCCCTGCGGATCGACTTCCCCAAGCGCACCGTCCGGATCCGCGGCGACGACGCGCAGCTGACCTACGTCGAGTTCGAGATCCTCTCGGCGCTCGCCCGGGCGCCCGGACGCGTGTTCACCCGCGACATGCTGCTGGCCAGGATCTGGGGGGACTCGGCATACCGCGATCCGCGGACGATCGACGTCCACATCCGCCATCTGCGCGAGAAGATCGAGTCGGACTCCAAGGATCCCGAGTACGTGTTCACCGTGCGCGGGGTCGGATACCGCTTCCGCGACACGGAGCCCTGAGCAATGCCGGGCGTGCTGCGCCTTTCGCTGGCCACCAAGCTGGTGATCCTCTTCTTCACGATCACCCTGGTCGCGATCGGCTCGCTGTACCTCTACATCGCGCCCGGCCTTCAGTCACGACTGGTGAACGCCAAGCTGCATCAGCTCGCGGTGTCGGTACAGACCCGCTCAGGGGCGATCCGGCGCACCGTCGGCAGTTCGACCGCGCTGCCCCGCGTCCGCGAGCTCGTGGTACGTGCCGGCGGCGTCACCGACCAGCGGGTGACCCTGCTGTCGGTCAACCTCGCGCAGGGCGCCCTGCAGCTGTCCACCCAGGCCGACTCCAGCAACCCGGCCGCCAGCGGGGCTCTACGCTTCCCGGTCGCCCGCCGGGCGATCTCCTCGGGCCGGCTGGTCACCGGCACCGAGACGATCGACCAGGGGATCACCGCCGAGGCCGCGGTGCCGATCGTGTTCGCGGGCCGGGTGGCGGCGGTGATCGTCTATTCCTCGCCCGTCGGCGACATCGTGCACACGGTGGCCACCGTGCGCCACGAGATCCTCGTCGCCGGCGCGATCGCCCTGGCGCTGGCGCTGATCGCCAGCTATCTGGTCGCGCGGGCCCTGGCTCAGCGCGTCAAGCGGCTCGAGCTGGCCGCCAAGCAGGTCGCCGCCGGCGAGTTCGGGCCGCCGATCCCGGTGGACTCCTCCGATGAGCTCGGCGCGCTCGCGGTCGCCTTCAACGATATGCAGGCCCAGCTCGAGCAGCTCGAGCTGACCCGCAAGAAGTTCATCGCGACCGCCTCGCACGAGCTGCGCACCCCGGTCTTCTCGCTCGGCGGTTTCGTCGAGCTGCTCGAGGACGATGACCTCGATGCCGACACGCGGCGGCGCTTCCTGGATCAGGTCCGCGATCAGGTCCAGCGCCTGGGCAAGCTGTCGGTCAACCTGCTGGACCTCTCCCGGCTGGAGTCCGGCTCGCTGAAGCTGCGCCCCGAGGAGGTCGACCTCGCGGAACTGACGCGCTCGGTCTCCGGAGAGTTCGAACCGACCCTGCACCAGCACGACGCACATCTGGAGCTGCGGCTTGCCGCCCGCCGGATCGAAGCCCAGTGCGATCCCGTGCGAGTCGCTCAGATCATGCGCATCCTGATCGACAACGCGCTGACCCACACGTCGCCGGGCACCCAGATCGTCGTCACCGCCGGGCGGGATGACGGACGGATTCGGCTCGCCGTCCGCGACGACGGCGCCGGGATCGACACCCAGACCGCAGCCCGGATCTTCGAGCCCTTCTACACCGCCGACGACGCTCAGGGATCAGGGCTGGGACTGGCGATCGCCTCCGAGCTGGCGGAGCGGATGGCAGGCGCCCTGACCGTGCGCTCGGACTCGGGCGTGACGGAATTCACGCTCGAGATCCCCGCCTAGCGTCGCGACTCGGAAATTCGGAGAGCAGTCTCGGAGCGCGCTCAGAAGTCCCAGTCAGCGAGCAGCCGCAGCCAGATCTCGCTGCGGGTGGGAAAGGCGGGGATGACGTGGATCAGCCGCTCCAGGGCGACCTCACCGACGATCGCGATCGTCACGCCGTGCAGCCACTCGGCCACGTCGGGTCCGGTGAAGGTGGCACCGACGATCACGCGGCGCTGTTCGTCGATGACCAAGCGCGCGCCTGCGGTGGCGCCCTTGCCGACAAAGCTGCCGCCGGCGGTGCGCTCGGGATCGGCGTCCACGGCACGGGCGGGGACGCCCGCCGCCAGCGCCTGCTCGAGCGTCTGGCCGACCGCGGCGATCTGCGGCTCGGTGAACACCACGCGGGGGGAGAGCACCCCGTCCCAGTGAGCGCGAGCCGGACGGTTCATGATCGCGGCGCAGGCGACCCGCGCCTGGTACTTGCCGGCGTGGGTGAGCAGGGCCCGACCGTTGACGTCACCGACCGCGAACAGCCAGTCGTGGCCCGGCACGCGCAGCTGGTCATCGACGCCGACCGTCGCGCCCGGCTTCAGGCCCACGCTCTCCAGCCCGAGCTGATCGGTCTGCGGGCGGCGCCCGACCGCGACGAGCAGCTCGTCGCTGCGAATCGGCTCCCCCCCGTCGAGCGTGAGCACGAACTCCTCGCCGTCCCGGCCCGCGGCGGTCGCCGTCGCGCCGAGCCGAACGTCAACTCCCTGCGCGCGCAGCGACTCGGCAAGCTGCTCTGAGGCGAACGGCTCCTCTCCGGTGAGCAGCTGCGGCATCGCTTCGATCAGCGTGACCGCCGCACCGAGCGAGGACCAGGCCTGGGCCAGCTCGGATCCGACGGCGCCGCCGCCAAGCACGCTCAAGCGCCGAGGCACCACCTTGGCCGTGGTCGCCGCCCGGTTGGTCCACGGCGAGATCTCGGCAAGTCCCGGGATCGGTGGGATCACCGCGCCGCTGCCCACCGCGATCACCACCGCGCGTCGCGCCTGGAGCAGCTCATCGCCGACGCGCACCCGGCGCTCACCGTCCAACCGGGCCTCGCCGCGTACGAGCGCGATCCCCCGCTCGTTGACCCAAGTGATCTGAGCGGCATCGTCGAGGTCGTGGATGACCTCGTCGCGGCGGGTCAGCACCGCGTCCGGGTCCAGGTGGGCCTGCCCCGTGGCCACTCCGGGGACGCGCTTGACCTCGGCCAGCAG
>JALYZB010000053.1 GCA_030945945.1 Actinomycetota bacterium
GGGCGCCGAGCGCGGTGCAGCGCCGCGCGGTGCCCGCGCTGTTGGCGAGGACGAGCCGGGCGTGGCGTAGGGCGGCGGCGACGTTGGCATGACCCGTGTGCGCGCCCAGGACGTCGCCTCCGTGTACCGAGACGACGACCGGCATGCCGGGCTGGGCGCGACGGATCGCGTCACCAGCCGGCACCGCGTAGTGGGCGTGCACGAGGTCATAGTCGAACTGCAAGCGCAGGGCGCCAAGCTTGCGGCGCAGCACCGGGGCCGCCCAGGCCCCCCAGCTCGCGTAGCTCCATGGTCGGGGCGGGGAGAGGTAGCGCAGGTAGTCCACGATCAGCCCGTCTCGGGTCTGCCGGGGCGGCTGAGCCAGGGCGGCACGCGCGGCTCCGGCGTCGCCACGCCGCAGCGCCGAGAGCGGAGGCAACGGCCGGTGCAGTACCAGTACCCGGACCTCGGCGCCGGCGTCGTGGGCGGCGAGGGCCTGGCGGTGGGCCCAGATGCCGAGCACCGGGTCCTCGGTACGCGGGTAGTACTCGGCGAGCACGAGGACCTTCACCGCCAGCTCCGATGGACCCGTAGCGTGCGGTTGGCCTCCTCAGCGCGGAGATACGGCCGCCCGGCCAGGTAGGTCTGGCCCTCCGCGACCGCGGCGCCGCGGTCATAGGCAACCGCGATCTGGCGCAGGCCGTGGCGGATCGCAGTGGCGTCGATCACGCCCAGCGGCCAGCCGCGCTGGGCGGCGACGGCGGCCCAGTGCGCGTCCAGACCCCAGCCGGCCCGCAGCGGCGGGAACGGGAGCAGGGTCGAGAACGTATCGGCGTGAAAGGCGCTGACCGGGCCGATCTCCACGTAGGCGGTCTCCCGGGCCACACTCGCGCGGCGCCGGCGGGTGACGGTCCAGGCGGCGTGCGAGCGGGCCCGGTGCGCCGGCTGGGCGAGACGCAGGCCGAAACGTTCGGCGAGGAAGAGGAAGCGGTCAAGGAAGCCGGGGGGCAGTACGACGTCATCGTCGATGACCAGCAGCCAGTCGTGGCCGGCGGCGGGGTGAGCCTCGAGCAGGCGGTCGAGGTTCTCGAACTTCCCTGCCGTGCCCACCCCGATCTGGTGAAAGCTGACCGCGTGGCGGGAGCGCAGCACCTCGGTCCGGGCGCCGGCCAGCAGGTTGGGGGCGGCCTCGCGCTCGACCGCGAGCACGAGCACCCTGCGCCGTGGGCCCTGAGCCGCAGCACGGGCGAGCCGCAGCGGCTCGGCGGTGAGCAGCCGGTGCGCGTCATCGACCGCGTCGCGGGCCAGCGCGCGACTGGTCAGCCGCGGCCCGATGACGAGCCCGTTGTCGCCCGAGACGAAATCCGCGGCGCCGTCGCTCACGGCGTGCGCGGCGCCAGTGCCTCGCGCAGGCCGCCCGCGGCGCGGGCGCCCATTACGACTCCGTAGGCGCATCGCCGCCGCACCGTGTGCCAGCCGCAGCCGATCAGGATCCGCAGATCGAGCCAGGCCGGTCGAGGGTGACCAAAGCGCCGATCGTGCCGGCGGGCTTCGCGCCCCTGTCCGTAGGCGGCTCGGGCCAGGGCAAAGATCCGGGCGTCGGCCCCGGCACGACGATGGTCCAGCCCGGCGGCGGCCAGATACCGGATGCGACCGCCCGACGCGACGTAGCGGTACTCCCACTCCTCCTCGTCGCCCCGGCCGAGCAGCGAGGGATCAAAGCCGCCCAGGCGCTCGATCGCGCTGCGCCGGATCGCCATGTTGGCCCCCCAGACCAGCGCCACGTCGCAGTCCTCGGGACCGGCGTCGAGCGTGGTGATGGGGGCCATCTCGCGGCCGCAGCTCGGTCGGGCTCCCTCCAGGCGGGCGCGGATCGGCCCGCCGAACATGTCCCGGTCCGGATAGGCCAGGGCGCCGGCGACGAGCGCGGCCAGCCAGCCCGGTGGCGCGTTGACGTCCTGATCGATGAAGACGATCAGCTCGCCGCCGCTCGCCCCGATGCCGGTGTTGCGGCCCGCGTTCAGGCCCTGCTGAACGGGGAGGGTGATCAGCGTGGCTCCGTGGCGCTGCACGACCTCGGCGGCGACCGCGTCGGGACCGTCGCAGACCACGATCACGTCGGCATCGAGCTCGCGGGCCTGGGGCATCACCGAGGCCAGCGCGACGTCGAGGTACTGCGGCGCAGCGAGGGTCGGAATCACGATCGATGCCGTGCGTTCGCTCGTCATAGACAGGATTGTCGCCGGAGAGTCGGGCGCCGGACGGCGCCGCGTTCAGGTCAGCGCCGACGGGCGCGCCGGCGATGGCGGCGATGCGCGATCAACTGCCGGCCGAAGTCGCGCACGAAGCGCGGGTTGTACCGGGTGTAGCGCCGCCACAGCCGTCGTGGCTCCTGCGCGAGACGAAACGCCCACTCCAATCCGATCTCCTGCATCCAACCCGGGGCCTGGGGAACGAGGCCGGCGTGGAAGTCAAAGGCGGCACCGACGCCGACGAGCACGGGAGCATCGAGGTGGGGCCGCATCTCGGCCATCCACTTCTCCTGCTTGGGC
>JALYZB010000062.1 GCA_030945945.1 Actinomycetota bacterium
CCTCTGCGTCGTCCTCGTCCTCGTCGTCCTCGTCCTCTGCGTCGGAGACAGGACCGAGGGGGTCGTCCTCGTCGTCTTCGTCCTCGTCGTCGGCCGCGTCGTCAGTGGGATCGGGGCGGTCGACGGCGTCGGTCGGCTCGGCCGGGTGGCCATCGTCCGTGTCGGTTTCGTCGAGGTCATCGACGTCGGCCGGCGTGGCGGCGGCGGCGTACCCGTTGCCGTTGGCGGCGGCGCGCTGGGCCTCGGTCATCAGCGCCGTGAGGGTGCCCGACAGCGCATCGACCTGATGGGCCGAGAGCACGGTGCCGTCGACGAGGTGCGGCTCCTCCTGGGAGAGGAGGCGCTCCAGGCCGAGCAGCAGCGCGAACTCCCGGCGCCATTGCACCGAGGGCAGCTTGTTGCCCGCCTCGACCTCGCCGAGGGCGGCGTCGAGCGCCCGACGACGCGCAGAACCGACGGCCAGCGCCTCTTCGAGCGTCTCGCCGTCATAGACGAAACGCTCGCGGGTCAGCCGTTCGGCGCGTGCGATCGCGTCAGGACTCGGAAAGGGGGTGGAGGCACCCATACGTGTTGGCAGTTTTGCGTCAGGATGAGCGAGCCGCGGCGGAAAAGGTCCTAGCGGCTCAGGCGGCCTCGGTGGCGTGCACCGAAGTACAGCGAGGATTCCTCGGAAGCGTCCCCTCGCCGTCCAACAAGAGGATAGACAGTATTTAAGCAGATGCAGCCGTCGGCTCCCGCGGAGGCTGTGGCAAGCTGTTCTCCGTGGGTGTCTGCACTCGGTTGATCCTCCCCCTGGCCGCGGCCGCGACGCTCGCTGGCTGCGGCGCGAGCTCGCCCGCTCGCAACGCCGCACCCTCGCCCCATCAGGTCACCGTCGCCTTCCGCGGGTCGCCGCCGATTCTCGCGGCGCTGCATGGGCAGGCCAACCGGTTGCTGGACGGTGGCGTGAGCGCGTTTCGGACTCGCCTCGCCGCGCTGCACGGCTATCCGGTGGTGGTCAACAAGTGGGCGTCGTGGTGCGGGCCCTGCCAGAGCGAGTTCCCGGTCTTTCAGCGGACGGCGGTGCTCCTCGGGCGGCGAGTCGCGTTTCTGGGCATCGACGCAAAGGACGGGACAGGCCAGCCCGGCGCGGCCTTCCTGCGCCGCTTTCCGGTCAAATTCCCGAGCTACACCGACCCCGACGCGGCGATCGCCAACGCGGTCGGGGCGTCGGTCTACCTGCCACAAACCCTGTTCTACACGGCCGGCGATCACCGCAACTACGTCTTTGATCACGCCGGGCCCTACGCGAGCGTCGCTGCGCTGCAGCGCGACATCAGGCGCTACGTGCTGCGATGACCGGCGCGCTCACCTACGAGGTCCGCCGGTCGCGCGAGGAGGAGGAGATGGCGGGGGTCCTGGCCGTTCGCCATGAGGTGTTCTGCGTCGAGCAGGGGGTCCCCGAGCGCGAGGAGCACGATGGGCGCGACGCCGAGGCCCTCCACCTGGTGGCGGTGTCCGGAGACGAGGTCCTGGCCACCTGCCGGCTGCTGTTCATCGGCTCCACGGTCCAGTTCAGCCGCCTCGCCGTCCGCACGACCGCCCGTCGTCACGGCGTCGCCTCAGCGTTGCTGGACCTCGCCGACGACGAGGCCCGCCAGGCGGGTGCGCGACGTCTGGTCCTGCACGCGCAGACCTACGCGCGGGAGCTCTACGAGGCGTCCGGATACGTCCCGCGGGGGCGGGTCTTCATGGAGGCCGGCATCGAGCACATCGCGATGGAGAAGCACCTCTGACGCAGCTGCGGATCGACCCGCTGACCGGCCAGCGGGTCCTCATCGCCGGCGAGCGCGCCGACCGTCCCGGCAGCGGCCTGACGGCGACCCCCCCCGCGCCGATCGAGCGCGCCGATGATCCGTTTGCGGCGGGTCATGAGGACCAGACACCCCCCGAGCTGTACGCGTTGCGGCCGGCCGGCGGCACCCCGGATGGGCCGGGCTGGACGGTCCGGGTGATCTCCAACCTGTTCCCGGCGCTGACCGCTGATGCCGAGATTCCGCCGCCGGCGGCCAATCCCGACCTCTTCTGGGCCGGACCGGCCCAGGGGGCCCACGAGGTGATCGTCAACGCACCGGAGCCGGTCAGCTCGCTGGCCGAGCTGGCTCCGGGCCAGGTGGCCGCCGCGGTGCAGGTGTGGCGCGAGCGGATGCGCGCCCACGCCGGCGCGGCCTGCGTGCACCTGATCGTCAACGAGCGCAGCGAGGCCGGGGCGTCACTCCCACACACCCACGCTCAGCTCTACGCACTGGACTTCGTTCCCGCCGCGATCGCCCGCGAGCGTGAGCGCTTCGGCGCCTATCAGAGCCGCACGATGGGCGCCAACCTGCTTGGGGACCTCGTCCAGCAGGAGGTGCGCCTGCGTGAGCGTCTGATCGCGGTGGACGCCGAGGCCGTCCTGCTCTCGCCCTACGGTGCGCGCGTTCCCTACCAGATGATGATCGTCCCCAGGACCCCGCGGGCACGGTTTGAGGACGACGGCCCCACCGGCGCGGCGCTGCTGCACGACGCGCTGGGCCGCCTGGCGCGTCGCCTCGGCGCCAACCCGCCGCTGAACCTGTGGGTGCGGACCGCGCCGCGGGGGGTCGATGCGTTCTGCTGGCGGATCGACATCCTTCCGCGCCTGACCGAACCCGCCGGGCTCGAGCTCGGCGCCGGGCTGGGGCTGAACGTCGTCAGCCCGGAGCGTGCCGCAGCCGAGTTGCGCGACGCGTGAGGGCGCTGGTCCAGCGCGTCAGCCGTGCCGCGGTGGCGGTGGACGGCGCGGAGGTGTCGGCGATCGGCCCCGGGCTGCTCGTCCTGCTCGGCGTCCACGGCGATGACACCGACACGCACGCCGACCAGCTGGCGGCCAAGGTGCGCCGGCTGCGGATCTTCGCCGACGCCGACGGGCGCATGAACGAGCCCCTGGGCGACCGCGCGGTGCTGTGCGTCAGCCAGTTCACGCTGTACGGGGATGCCCGGCGCGGCAACCGCCCCAGCTACGTGCAGGCCGCGCGACCGGAGCACGCCGAGCCGCTGTACGAGCGCTTCTGCGTCGCCCTGGACGCGCGCCGCGGGGTGTTCGGCGCCGACATGGCCGTCTCGCTGGTCAACGACGGACCGGTGACCCTGCTGCTCGAGAGCCGATAATCCCCGGGTGAGCGCAATGACCAGTTCGAGCTCTGGCGGATCCGCTGGCCGGCCCGGCTGGCGCGTTTCCCCGATCCGTCATCGCAGGCGCTGGTCGAGCCGTAGGACCCGAGCGAGCTGGGAGGACACCCCCGTGGCATTCACCGATCTTGTCCGTCGCGCCTCCGGACTCCGGCCGCGCCACCGATTCCGCGCTCCTGTGGCGGTCAAGAACGACGCCCAGCTGCGGTGGTGGGTGCAGGAATGGGACCCGGTGCTCCGAGCCGGTGGCCTGAATCCCAGCGATGCGGCTGGGTTGCTCGGCGACGCCGAGATCGCGCCGACCTACCTCGGGCGCCGCCGCCAACAGGCTCGCGCCGAGGTCATAAGGGTCATGCGTGAGGCGGCGATCGAGGATGAGAGGTTCTTCCACGGCCGGGTCGTGGTCG
The DNA here is from genome assembly GCA_030945945.1 of Actinomycetota bacterium. The sequence goes on from JALYZB010000062.1 coordinate 3,597, forward strand.
ACGTCGGGCCGGGCCCGCTCGGCTTCCCGGACCTCTGCCCGGCGCGAGTCAGCATCGGGGTCGACCCGCTCGCCGAGCGCTACGCCGAGAGTGGTCTGCTTCTGCCCGACTCACCGGCGCTGTATCTCAGCTGCGGCGCTGAGCAGCTTCCGCTGGTCAGCGCCAGCGCCGATGTGGTGCTGGCGCGCAACAGCCTTGACTACGTGGAGAGCCCTGAGCAGGTCCTGCGCGAGGCCCGACGGATCCTGCGCCCCGGCGGGACGCTGATTGCGCTCTTTGACGTTGGCAGCGTCCCGACGCCCCGGGAACCTCATCGATTGACGGTGGCGCGGATTCGCGCCGCGATCGGCGACATGACCGTCGTGCGCGAGCGCCGCTGGGATCAGCCGTTCGCCACCGACGGCCACCGGGCGATCATCGTCGCCCAGGTTCCGGCTTCATAGCCAGCCGCCGGGCGGCGGGGCCGGGCCCTGCCGGGTCGCGCTGTAAACGCGCGGGAGGTGCGGCCCAAGACATAGTCAAACAGCGCCCGACGCTCCACACCACCCCGCCCCCGCCCCCGAGCTCGTCGGAGTCGGTCGGCCCACAGGTCCTGATTGGGGGTGCCCATGCCGACGTTTCCCAACCGGTACCTGATGGTGATCAAGAACGACACCGCCGCTGGTCTGGTCCGGGACGCCGCCCCGATCCTCCGCTATGAGCTGCTCGCGCTCGGCCATGTGCTGCTGCGCGAGCCCCACCTGCTCGGTGCCTACGCCGACGCGCGGCGCGATGGCCGGCGGGCGCTGGCGCGTCGGCGGGTGGTTCAATCTCGGCGCTGCGCGTTGCCACGGCTGCGCACGCCCGCCTGAACATCCGCCGGGGGACTCTGGGGACCGCTC
>JALYZB010000090.1 GCA_030945945.1 Actinomycetota bacterium
GAGATGGGGGAAGTTCCGCTGCCTGAGCGGATAACGCCGCACAAGCTTCGGCACACGTTCGCCTCGCTGCTCGTGGCGCTCGGCGTCGATCCAGGGTCGGTGACGGATCAGCTGGGGCACACGGACCCTGGGTTCACGCTGCGGGTCTACCGGCACGGGATGCGCCGTGACAGCGCGTCCAAGACCGCTTTGCGAGGCCTCGTCGGGTTCGACTTGGGCAGCGGATTGGGCAGCAGCGCTGCCGGTGATGCTCTCGACCTGATGTCGACAACGGTCACGGCACAAAGAAATCCTGCGATTAGCGGGACTTTCTAGGATGCGCCCGGCACGATTCGAACGTGCGACCTTCCGCTCCGGAGGCGGACGCTCTATCCCCTGAGCTACGGGCGCTTGGATGGATCGGGGATGATCGCGGACCGTGAGCTTAATGGAGATCGCGATCATCTCGGATACTCACCTTCCCAAGGGGAGCCGCCGTCTGCCCGGTGCGTGCCTGCGGCGCCTGCGCAGGGCGGACCTGATCGTCCACGCGGGCGACCTCAGCACGATGGCCGTGCTCGAGCAGCTGGAGGCCTGCGGTGAGGTGATCGCCGTGGCGGGCAACGTCGATGACGCCGGCGTGCGTGCCCGGCTGCCGCAGACCGCGATGGTGGCCGTCGGCCGGAGCCGGATCGCCGTGATCCACGATGCGGGGCCGGCCCGGCGGCGGCTGGCACGGATGCGCGCCCGCTTCCCCGGCGCCGACGCGGTGATCTTTGGTCACTCGCACATCCCGCTGCACGAGCGCGACGGCGATGGGTTTCAGATCTTCAACCCCGGCAGCCCGACCGAGCGCCGGAGAGCTCCGCAGCACACGATGGGGATCGCGACGGTGGCCGCGACCGGGGTCAGCTTTGGCCTGCTCGAGTTCGACTGACACACTCGTCGCGCCATGGACCTGTCCCTGTTCTTTGCCGGCACCGGCGGCTCGGTGCCCACGGCCCGCCGCGGCCTGCCCTCGCTGCTCGTGCGGCGGGGCGGGGACCGCATCCTGTTTGACTGCGGTGAGGGAACCCAGCGCCAGCTCGTCGGCTCCGTCGGGCTGACCGATCTGACCGAGATCTTCCTGACGCACTTCCACACCGACCATTGGCTGGGACTGCCGGGGATGCTCAAGACATTCGATCTCCGCGGCCGGGACCGTCCGCTGGCGATCCATGGCCCCCCGGGGTTGCAGGCGCTGATCGCGCTCGTGGTCCGGATGGGCGGTCGGGTCAGCTTCCCGCTGCACGTGGTCGAGCTCGGGCCGAACGACGAGCTCACCCGGGACGGATACCGGATCGCGCCGGTGCCGGTCTCGCATCGCGGTTCGGCCTACGGCTATGCGATCTATGAGGACCCGCGACCCGGCGTGTTCGATCCCGGGGCGGCGCAGCGGCTCGGCCTCATCCCCGGTCCGGAGTTCGGCCGGGTGCAGCGCGGGGAGACAATCCGCGGGATCACCCCCGAGCAGGTCCTCGGCCCCACGCGGCCGGGGCGCAAGCTCGTCCTCTCCGGGGACACCGCGCCCTGCGAGGCGCTGGCCATCGCCGCCCACGACGCCAATCTGCTCGTGCACGAGGCCACGTTCGCCGACGAAGAGCGCGACCGCGCCCGGGAGACCGGGCACTCGACCGCCGCCCAGGCGGCGACGCTCGCGCGCGACGCCGGGGTCGGCCTGCTCGCGCTCAATCACGTTTCCACTCGCCACCCACTGAGGCTGTTGCGCGAGGAGGCGCGGGCAATTTTCCCGCCGACCGTGATCCCGCGCGACTTCGACACCGTCGAGATCCCCGTAGCCGAGCGCGGCCGCGCGGAACTGCACCGGTGGGGGGATCGCAGCCTGGTCGCCACCGACGGCGACCCCATCGCCACGTCCCCGGAGGCTTCGCAGCAGGCATGACCGCCGGGTCCGGTGCTAGCCTGCGGCTCAGTCTGGAAGTGCACCTTTAACCCGGTCCCGAGAGGCCAGGAAGGAGCCCGTTGACCCCCGCCGCCACGATCGTCCTCGATCGCGATGACATGCGCCGCACGCTTGTGCGGATCGCCCACGAGATCGTCGAGAAGAACCCCGACGGGCAGATCGCGATCGTCGGGATTCACCGCCGTGGTGCGCACCTCGCGCGACGCCTGCATGGCCTGCTCGGCGAACTGGTCGCGGCTGCGATCCCGCTCGGTTCGGTCGACATCGCCTTCTATCGCGATGACCTCGGCTTCCGGCCGTCCGCGCCGGTCGTGCACGCGACCGAGCTCGACTTCGGAGTCGACGGCCGCACGATCGTGATCGTCGACGACGTGCTCTACACCGGGCGCACGGTCCGCGCGGCGATCGACGAGGTCTTTGACTTCGGGCGCCCTGACCGTGTGCAGCTCGCCGTACTCGTGGACCGCGGACACCGGGAGCTGCCGATCCGCCCTGACTACGTCGGCAAGAACATCCCCACCTCGCAGGACCAGCGGGTCAACGTCCGGGTGCAGGAGGTCGACGGCACCGATCAGGTGACAATCGGGGCGGCCGGCGACCGCGCGACGGCGGTCATTCGATGAGCCGCACGCCCCGCCACCTGATCACGATCGACGACCTGGACCGGCCGGGGATCGAGCGGATCCTCGACCGCGCCGAGTCCTTCGCCGAGGTCTCCGGCCGGGACATCAAAAAGGTCCCGGCGCTTCGTGGCCGAACCGTGGTCAACCTCTTCTACGAATCCTCGACCCGCACGAGCTCGAGCTTTGAGCTGGCCGCCAAGCGGCTGTCGGCCGACGTGGTCAGCGTCCGCTCGGCCGGTTCGAGCGTTGACAAGGGCGAGTCGCTCAAGGACACCGTCCAGACGCTGTCGGCGTATGACCCGGCGGCGATCGTGATCCGCTCCCCGCACGCCGGCGCCGCCCAACTGGTGGCTGGCTGGACACCGGCGGCGGTGATCAACGCCGGGGATGGCAAGCACGAGCATCCCACCCAGGCGCTGCTCGACGTGTTCACACTGCGCCGCCGGCTGGGCTCCCTGGAGGGGACGAAGATCTGGATCGTCGGTGACGTCCTGCACTCGCGGGTTGCGCGCTCAGACATCCTTGCCTTCACTCGGATGGGTGCGACGGTCACGGTCTGCGGTCCGCCGCCGCTGATCCCGCGCGAGATCGAGACGCTCGGCTGC
>JALYZB010000092.1 GCA_030945945.1 Actinomycetota bacterium
TTGACCCGGGCGAACGCCTCGTGGTCGAGGGCGGGGTCGTGCAGGCGCACGAGCAGGCTGAGCGAGAGGCTGGAGATGTAGGGGAAGGGCCGTCCCGGGCCGACCGCCAGCGGGGTGAGGACCGGGAAGATCTGCTCGCGAAAGTGGCGTTCGATCACGCTCGCCGGCGCGCCGGAGTCCTCGCAGCTGGTGATGCGGATCCCGTGTTCGGCCAGCGCGGGCCGGATCGTGTCGGCGAACTGGCGCGCGTGGCGACCCTCCAGCGCACGGACCCGCGCGGCGATTCCATCCAGGACCTCGGTCGGGGACAGGCCGTCGGGGCCGCGGGCGTCGATCCGGGCGTCGAGCTGGTCGTGGACGCCGGCCACGCGGATCATGAAGAACTCGTCGAGCTGATCACGCTGCAGGGCGAGGAACCTCAGGCGCTCGAGCAGCGGTAGGGACTCGTCCTCGGCGAGTTGGAGGACGCGGTCGTTGAACTCGAGCCAGGAGAGCTCGCGGTTGAGATACAGGGAGCTGTCGTCCAGCGCGACCGAGTCGGGGGGAGGTCCGAGCGTGGTGTCGAGCGCCGGCTCAGTCATGCCACCGGCTCGCGCGGGGCGATCGCCGCCAGCTCGCTGGGTCGCAGAAGGGTGATCAGCTCGCCCTTGTGGACCGCGGCCAGGCCCCCCTTGCGCAGGCGAGCCTGCGCGCCCGTGAGGTCGTGCAGGGTGAGCGAGAACGAGGGGTCGTGGCCGACGATCAGCACGTCCCCGAGTCCGGTGACGAGCTCCGCGACGTCAAACGGCTCGCCCGAAAGCCGACGCTCGATCGTCGCCTCGACTCCCAGCGCGGCGCACACGTACTGTGCGGTCTGCAGTGCGCGCAGCTTGGGGCTGCACAAGCACGCATCGATCTGGACTCCGAGGCGCTCGAGCGCCCGTCCCGCGTTCTCGGCCTGGACGACACCTCGCGTCGTGAGCGGACGCTCGTCGTCGGGGAGGCCGTCGGCGGCGTCAGCGTGGCGGAGCATCCAGAGCATGGGGAAACTGTAGTGCGACACGGCGGGGGGAGAGCATTCGCTTGTGTCGCGTTGGGGAAGTTCGTGCGCAGTCCCGGGAGCGGCTGGGCGTGGCTGGGGCGGCACGCGAGGCAGGCAGGTACTTGGAGTACCTGCGCCGAGCGGGTGGGTTCAGGCGCGTCCAGACGCCGAGAGGCGGCCAGCGAATTTGTCAGACGTGACGCGTGCTCGCACGCCACGGCCGTGGGGACGGTACGCCGATGGACCGCCAGGCGGGGATCGCCCGTGACTCAGGTAGCGGCCCGTCGGGATTTCGCCACGGCCCGTGGGCGGCGACTCCACACCGGCGGTCAGGCCGCCGCGGCCCTCCAGTCAGCCGATCAACAGGCGGCGGCCAAAGACCCGCTCGAAGGCCTCGTCGTCGCCGTAGCGCTCGACGCTCCAGCGGGGCAGGGTCAGGTCTCCGGCGGCCTGCAGGTGCAGGTCGACCCCATCACCGTTGGTGTTCAGGTAGGCGTGGGACACCGATTGATCGCGACCGCGCTCGAGGTGCTCGGAGAGGCGCAGGATGACCGCGCAGCGATCGAGCAGGGCATCGTCGCCACGGCGGCTGAGCGGCTCGATCACCCCGAGCTTGGGGACGCCCTTACGGTGATAGCGGCTGATCTGCGCGACCAGCGCGCGCTCGCGCGGGTCGAAGCCGAACAGCTCCGCGCTCTCGATCAGATACCGGGAGTGCTTGTGGTGGTCGTCATAGGAGATCGTCATCCCGACGTCATGCAGCATCGCGGCCGCCCACAGCAGCTCGCGCTCGCCGTCGACGGGGGTGAACATGCCGCACGCGACAAGCGAGTCGAACATCTGCAGCGCGAGGGTGGCGACATGCTCGACGTGGACCAGATCGGACTCGTACTGGATGGCCAGGCTGCGGACAGCCGCGCTACGAACATCCTCAAACAGCGGCTCTGCGCCGGCGAGCAGCGTTCGGGCCAGGAACAGCCCTTCGCGCAGGCCGGCCTCGGTGGCCTCGATCCCAGCGAAGCCGCCGAGCTCCACGAGGGCCTGCAGAACGAGTGCGGAGGCGAGGATGATGTCGCCTCGCCCGGGCTTGATGCCCGGAATCGATCCACGTTGCGCGGGGTCCAGCGCGGCCAGGCGGTCGACGAGTTCGCCCAGGACACCGGGCTCGATCACAAAGCCCTGCACGCCGAGGTCGACCCCGCCGTCGATCCCCTGGGCGGCGGCGGCCAGGTTGCGGACCGCGCCGCCCATCCCGACCAGCCGGGCCCCGGAGTCCGCCACCCAGTCGAGCGTCCGCAGCGCCTTGGTGACGTGCACGCGGACGCGTGCGAGCTCTTTCTTCTTGGCCGGACGGTTGTCGGAAAGGAACTGCTCGGTGATGCGGACGGCGCCGAGCGGAAACGAGGCGCTCGGGCCCGCGCGGCGGCCGGCGACCGACGTGAGCTGGAGGCTCCCGCCCCCGAGGTCGAGCACGACCCCCTCGCGCAGCGTCGTGGTGTTGACGGCCGCGACGTATCCGTAGTGGGCCTCGTCGGCGGCCGACAGGACTTCGATCTCCATCGCCCCCGCGCGCTGCGCCTGAGCGAGAAAGACAGCACCGTTGGCAGCGTCACGGATCGCGCTGGTCGCGACGGGATGCACGTCGGCGGGCGCGATCCGGTTGGCGCGGCAGAAGCGCCCGAACACGCTGAGGGTCTCCAGGCCCCGGGCCATCGCGTCGGCCCCGAGCTCGCCGGTCGACTCCAGCCCGGCGCCGATTCGGACCGTCTCATAGAGCTCGTCGGTGCGCTTCCACCACGGACCCTGGCCATAGGAGAAGACGACCAAGCGCCACGAATTGGAGCCCAGATCGATGATCGCCACCTGATGATGACCGGACGCGCCGGCGTCGGTGGCCCGAGTGGTTCGCCAGCTCACGAGGTGATCATGGGCGCAGCGGCGGACGGTGTGGCTGTCCTCCGCGCTCAGCGGAAGATGAGGTCGGGCTCAGACCGTAGCGGACTCGTAGCGCACGGCGCGGATCGCGGTGAGAATCGCGAGGACGGTCATGATCACCGCGCTGGACACGCACCACGGGCAGATCGCCTTGATCGTGAACAGTTCGCGGTAGGTGAGATACATGCTGAAGCCAAAGCCGATCAGCGCGATCGCAAAGCCCGCGACTCGCCCAAACTCGCCACGGATCGCCAGCGAGCCGAGGATGCCAACGTAACCGGCGAGGCCGAGCACGGCGACAGGAACGCCGTCGAGCTTGGCGTAGCGCGACGCCTGGACGGTCTCGCAGCCGCCGCTGGAGAGGCACAGCACCTTCAGCCCCTCGTAGTGCACGTAGGTCAGGTAACCGGCCACGCCGGTCCCGATCAGCGACAGCACGAGGATCGCGATCCACAACCGCCGGTCGCTGCGCACCGCCGGACTGACCCCGGCGGCGTCGCCGCGCTGTGCGGTGGCGGTCACGCCACCTTCTTGTAAGCCGCCTGCAGATCGGCGTAGGCCGGTAGTGAGCCGTTGCCCGGGACCGCGCTGCCCTTGGGGCCGGTCATGATCAGCGACGGGGTGCCCTGCACGCCGAGCTTGGTCCCGGCCTGCTCATCGGTGGTGATGCTCGTGGCCAGCGACGACGACGAACGGTCGGTCTGCCACTTGGTCAGGTTGAAGCCGGGGATCTGCTTGGCCAGGCCCGAGAGGTAGCTCTCGCTGACGTAGCCCGTCCCCTCGGGACCCTGCTCGTGGTAGAAGAGCTCGGTGAAGTTCCAGAAGCGCTGCTGCTGGCCGGCGGCCAGCGCGGCGACCTGTTGAACCTTGAACACGTTGGGATCCTTGGTGGCGGTCTGGAACGCCTTGTAGACGATCTTCACCTTGCCGGCCCGGACCTCGTTGGCGACCAGCGGGGCAAAGCCGCCGCTGAGCGTGAAGTCGCGGCAGATCGGGCACTCCAGGTCCCCGTAGTAGGTCATCGTCACCGGCGCCGTGCTCGAGCCCAGCGTGGCCCCGGACTGCGGGACGCCGGTGAGCAGCTTCTGCACAGCGGCCATCGTCGTGGCCGAGGTCTTGCCCGTTTGCAGCCCGGAGACGCTCGCGCCGCCGCCGCTGGACACGGCGATCAGCACGGCGACGATCGCCACGGCGACGAGCACGCTGCCGATGACCATCCGCAGCCGTCGCTGGTGGCGCTCGCGGACTGCGCGGGACCGCTCTTCGGCCTCGCGGCGGGCGCGGGCCTGTTCCTTTTGCTCTTTGCGAGAGGCCATATCGAGTCAGTCCGAGGGAAACGCCGAACCCCTACAGCAGGACGCCCCTGACGAGCAGGATAGCGATCACCAGCGCGGCAACCCCCGCCACCAGGGCCAGCCCGCCGGCGAGTAACCCCAGCGCCACCGAGCTGCTCCCGAGTGGCTTGATGGGCGGTGGGGTTTCGGCGCGTGGCGGGTGCCCGGGCTCCGGTGTCATCCGTCCGTCCGGTGTCATCCGTCCGCCTGGTCGACGATCAGCGCATTGAACGGCCGTCCGCTGGGCGGCGCAATCGCGAAGGCCAGGCTCCAGGGCCCGACCATGATCAACGCGGGTGCGCTGCGGCGATAGACACCGGGCGCGACCTCCGGCAGGGCATAGTTCTGCTGGGGCATCTCCATCTGCAGGTGATTGAAGGCCAGGGTGACCGTCGCACCGCGGACCGGGATGCCGCCGCGGGTGATTCGCAGCGCGAAATCATCCGGCGCGGCGGCCTTGTTGGGGGTGACGAGCACCTGCAGGCGGTAGCCGGCGCGGGTGACGCTGGCCGCGACGCGCCCGGGACCGACGTGGGCGAGCGCCGAATCGGCCAGGGCGAAGGCAGGGGGAGGAGGAGCCAGACTGGAGAGCACAGCGGCAGTGAACACGGCACCGGCC
>JALYZB010000109.1 GCA_030945945.1 Actinomycetota bacterium
GCCTCGAGCTCGGCTCGCCGGCTGGCGTGCTGGTCGGCCTCGCGCGAGCCGCGCGCCGCGCGCAGCGGGGCGGAGATGACCACTACGGCGATCGCGATCACGATCAGGATGAGCAGGTAGGTCACGGCGCGCGAGCTGGCTCGAGAACCTGCTCAGGCGGGCCCGGGGGGCGCGGCGAGCATCGGCGCGACGAGTTCGCGGGGGCGTGGCGCCCCCAGTCCCTGTGCCACCTCGTCACGGGGCCCGGTCACCGGCAGCGGTGGGCGCCGGCGCGGGGGCGGCAGTGGCCACAGCGCGATCAGCCCGCCGAGGGCGGCGATGATCGCCCCCAGCCACAGCCACACCACGATCGGCGAGACGATCAGCATGAAGGTCGATTTCCAGGGGTGGCTGACAAAGCGTTGCGCGATGCCGCGGATCGCGATGTCGCGAGCCTGGTAGAAGAAGTTCAGATACCGCTGGCGAACGGCCGGGGGCTGCCCCAGCGCGTCGGTCAGCGCGCGGCTGAGCACCGCGTCGCCCTGGGCCACGAGCGGGCCGAGCTGGGCGGTGTTGGGGTGAATCGCCGTCCAGATGTCCTTGGTCAGGCCTGACTGCAGGCCGACGGTGCTCTCGGTCGAGGCGCCGTCATTCACATTGAAGAAGCGGCCGATCGGCGCCAGCCCGTTCTGAGAGGCGTAATAGGCGTAGCTGGTGTGCAGGGTGGTGACCCGGCGCCCGTTGCGTGAGACCGCCAGCCAGGCGCCGAACGAGAGCTTCTCGGCGGTGGTCGCGACCGAGGGGCGCAGGTAGGTCACCCTGTACCCGTCGACCATTGCGCTCTCACCGGGACCGATCGTGGCCTCGCGCGAATGCTGAAAGGAGGTCGAGCCGGCCACTCCGATCAGCGCGATCGCCACCCCGGCGTGGACGATGTATCCCCCGTAGCGGCGGCGGTTGCGCCGCACCAGCCGGGCCAGGGCGACCGGCGGGGACTCATCGCTCATCGCCCGCCGGGCACGCACGCCACGGACGAACTCGTGCACGACGGCGGCGATCACGAATGTCCCCGCGCAGAACATCAGGAACGCGAGGATATGACCGCCGACCCCGATCGTCGCCGCCAGCACCGCGCCGACGCTGAGCATCGCCGCGGTCGGGAAGGCGAAGCTGCGCCGCAGCTTGGCCACCGTGACACGTCGCCAGGCGATGATCGGGCCGATCCCCGACAGGACCACGATGATCAGCGCCAGCGGCACTACGAAGGGGCGGAAGGCGGTCGGACCCACCGAAACCTGGGTCCCGGTGATCGCCTCGGAGATGAGCGGGAAGAAGGTGATCCAGAAGACGACCGCGGCCAGGCCGACCAGCAGAAGGTTCTGGAACAGGAAGACCGCCTCGCGGGAGAGCAGTGAGTCCAGCCGCGCCTCGGTGCACAGGCTCTCGCGCCGCCAGGTGACCAGGGCGACCGACCCGATCACCATCACACCAATCAGCGCAACGAAGGAGAAGTTCAGCGTCGGATCGGAGACGAAGGCATGGATCGAGCTCAAGATCCCGGAGCGGACCAGGAACGTGCCGATGATCGCCAGCGTGCCCGCGGCGAGCACGAGCGAGGCGTTCCACACCTTCAGCATCCCGCGCTTCTCCTGGATCATGATCGAGTGGATGAACGCGGTGACGCACAGCCACGGCATCAGCGCGGCGTTCTCGACCGGATCCCAGGCCCAGTAGCCGCCCCAGCCCAGCTCCGTGTAGGACCAGCGCGCGCCGAGCAGGATCCCGATGCCGAGGCACAGCCAGGCCGCCAGCGCAAACCGGCGGGTCACCTGGATCCACTCGGCGTTCACGCGACCGCTGACCAGAGCCCCAACGGCGAACGCGAACGGGATCGTCATCAGCGTGTAGCCGGAGTAGAGCATCGGCGGATGGATCATCATCGTCGTGTGCCGCAGCAGGGGATCCAGCCCGGCGCCCTCGCCGGGCGGGTTGGCGCTGGTCGTGAACGGGTTGGCGAACAGGACGGTGAGCGCGAGGAAGAAGCCGCCGAGCGCGAACAGCACCCCCTGGGCGTAGGGGACGATCTCGCGCACGCGCCGCCGGGTCAGAAACAGCGCCAGGCTCGACCAGCACGAGATCAGCATTACCCACAACAGCAGGGAGCCCTGCTGGGTGGACCAGATCGCGGCCGCACGGTACAGCAGCGGCGTCGTCGTGCTCGAGCCGCTGGCGACGATGTTGTAGGAGAAGTCCGAGCGCACGAAGGCCACGTCGAGGATCGCGAAGGCGAACACGGCCAAACCGGCCACGACGTACATCGCCCGCCGGCCCGAGTCCACCCACGCCTGGCCGCCGGCGCGCGCGCCGTACAGCGAGGCGCCGAGCCCGTAGAGGCAGCTGATCAGCCCGAGGACCAGCAGCGTGCGGCCGACGACTGCCATCAGGAGCGCCTGCGCATCAGTAGGACCCCGAGGCGGCCTGGTACTTGGACGGGCACTTGGTGGTCAGCGAGTTGGTCTCGCCGACGAACGCGGTGCTCGCCGTGCCCGCGGTCGCCGTCGCCGTCGCCGTCGCCCCCGCTTCGTGAACGGTGACCAGCACGCCGCGCCCAGCCGCGAAGGGGTCCGGGACCACGCCCGTGTAGCGAACCGGCACCGAGAGATGCTGGCTGGGGTCGCGCACCCGGAACCACAGCGCGTTGCCCTGGCGCTGCACGGAACCGTTCAGCACGGTGCCGGCGAGGATGTAGGACTGGCCGGGCTGGGCGCGCGTGAGCAGCTGCGAGGCCGTGAGCTCCTGACGCCCGGCGGCAAAGCTCGTGTAGACGAGCGCCGAAGCGAGCAGGAGGGCCACGGTCAGCGCGATCGTGAGCCGGATGGTGCGCTTGCGGCTGGGATCCATGCTCGCCAATTGTCCCACACGCACCAGCCGGGGGATGTCCCACACGCCCCACCCGCGCGCTGATCACGGGCAGTCCGGCGAGCGTAGGCGTGACCCGAGCGCGGCCACCGCGCATGAGATTAACGTTGCATTAACACGAGGACTTTTTGGCAGGATCGCGAAACCATTTCGCAGCAACACCGTTGTTGGCTATGACGTGATTACCCGATCCAAACTCAAAGCGGAAACGCGGCGGCGACGCCGCGAGGCGATGCCGGCACCGGTGAGCGCCGGCCTCGCCGCCCGGCGGCGACGTGAGGCGGGCGCTCCCCAGGACCAGGCCGTGTACAGCTGCGAGTGCGGCTTCGTGTTTGAAGCTCAGGTGTCGACCTCGGTCGACTGCCCGCACTGCGGCAGCAGCCAGGCCTGGTAGGTCGGCCCCTCACCCCGACGGCGCCCGGTCCCCGGCGGCGTCGACCCCTCTCTGCCCCGACGGCCTCGGGCGGTGATTCAATGGAGAACGCGTAGGCGCGACCGCGCGCCTGGGCACCAACGGAGAAGGGGCTGGGCGTGAAGAGAATTGGTATCGGAATCCTGCTGGCCTGCCTGGTCTCGGTGTGGTTCGCCGGGTCGGCCTCGGCGATCACGCCGCCCGGTCCCGCGCCCTCCTACCCGGGGCTGCAGGTCCTGCACTTCCACGCCGGCCCGTATCTGGTCAAGCCGGGCGCCAACCTGATCCTGCTCGACTCCAACCACGTGCCCAAGCCGACCCAGGACGGCTACATGGTCCGGATGGTCCCGGACCTGCGCTTCGCCAAGCCCGGCGGCGTGTGCTGCGGTCCGGTCCCGCGCGTCGACGTGATCCACCTGCACCACGGCGTCTGGCTCTCCAACGGCACCGCCGGCCAGGGCGAGGGGAACGGGACCTCGGGGTTTTACCCGTTCATGGCCTCCGGCGAGGAGAAGACGATCTACGAGTTCCCGCACGGGTACGGCTACCCGATCGGCGCCCACGACTACTGGCTGCTGAACTACATGATCCACAACCTCACCGCGCGGGCCCGGTCGGTCTTCATCAACTACACGATCGACTTCCTGCCGGCGACGTCACCGGCCGCGACGAGCATCACCCCCGTCCACCCGATCTGGATGGATGTGATGGCGCATCACATCTACCCCGTCTTCGACGTCCACCGCTACGGCGGCGTCTACGGCAAGTACACCTTCCCCGACATGGCCAAGACCCCCTACGGCTCGGGGCCGGCGCTGAACACGTTCACTGTTGACCATCCCGGCACGCTGATCGCCACCGCCGGCCACGTGCACCCCGGCGGCCTGTATGACGACCTTGGCCTGATCCGACCGGGCGTGGCCCCGAGCGGCGGGACGATCCCCGGCCCGGTGCCCAACTCCGTGCGGCTGTTCCGCTCCAACGCTCATTATTGGGACAAGCGCGGGCCGATCTCCTGGGACATGGCGATGACCGGCACCGCTCCCGACTGGCGCCCGCAGGTCAAGGCCGGCGACATCATGCGGATCAGTGCCACCTACGACACGCGCAGGGCGTCCTGGTATGAGTCGATGGGCATCATGGTCGTCTGGGAGGCGTGGAACGGCACCGGTGGTATCGACCCGTTCACGCACGCCCTGGACCAGACCGGGCACATCACCCACGGCCATCTCGCCGAAGACAACAATCACGGCGGCGCGTTTTCACTACCCGACAACCCGGCCAAGTTCCCGGACTGCCGGCGCAGCCAGGTCACGATCTCGGGCTTTCAGTTCAACCCGGGCGACTTCACCGCCACGGGCAGCAACCGGTGCATCCCGACGATCCGCCAGGGAAAGAGCCTGACCTTCACCAACTTCGACGCCAGTCCCGAGAACACCGGGTTCAATCCACTCGCCCCGACGCAGGCCTACATGGACTCGGTGTTCCACACGGTTACCGCGTGCCAGAACCCCTGCGGGCTGAACACGGGGATCTCCTACCCCCTGGCCAACGGGCCTGGCGGATACGACTCCGGCCAGCTCGGGTTCGGTACCCCGGCGCAGGACGCGATCAGGTGGAGCACCCCGGCGGCCCTGAAACCCGGCGTCTACACGTTCTTCTGCCGGATCCACCCGTTCATGCGGGGTACCTTCCGGATCGTCGGCGGTTAGCGCACCGAAGTGTCGCGCTGCTGCCCCTGGTGGGTCCCGACATGGTCAAGCTCGACATCTCGCTGATCCACGGCCACCCCCTCGCGGCTCTCGAGCGAGGTCACGAACGGTGTCTGCGCCCCCGCCGAACCGGCCCCACCCACCGCTCTACCAGCCCAAGGTGCCGGGCGGCCCCTTGAACGGGCCGGTCAACTCGGCGGTCACCCATCCCCCGTAGAACCCGCTCTGCTGAGCGTCGACCTGCTCCTGCCCGAGCCACGCCGTGTCGACGCGGTCCACGTAGAAGGCAACGTGGTCGCGCAACAGCTCATATCCGAATGAGGGGTCCCGATAGGTCCACGCCACGGCGGTAACGACACGCTCGCCGATCACCGCATCGAGGTACTGGGCGCGGCCTTTGAATTCGCACAGGGTGGGCCGGGTCCCGCTCTCGCGCAGCCGGTTCATCTCGACGTCGCATGGCGGCACATAGATCGTCGGTGGATGGCTGGTCTCGAGCACCCGCAGGGCGTGCACTGACACCGCGAGGGTCTCGCCGGCCAGCGTCACCCGTACCGAACGCTCGCATGTCTCGACGGCCGGCGGTCGCGGATAGTCCCAGACGCTCTCCATCCCCTCCAGCGTATCCGGCGGTCATTTCCCGTCCGGGCGGACTGCCAGAATGGTCGGCATGACCCACCCAACGGTGTCTGGCGATGATTTTCGCTTCGACGAGGATCCGCCCGGGTTCCGCGCCGGTTGGATCAACGTCGGCGAGCAGGCGGGCGGGACGGCCATGAACGTCAAGCTCTACCTCGTGCCGCCGGGCCAGAGCATGTGCCCGTACCACTACGAGTACGAGGAGGAGTGGCTACTGGTGCTCGCCGGCTCGATCGCCCTGCGGACGCCCTCCGGGACCGAAACCGTGCCCGCAGGTGCGCTCGTCTGCTTCCCGCCCGGTCCCGACGGCGCGCACCGAGTCAGCTGCGCCGGCTCCGAGCCCGCGCGGGTGCTCATGTTCTCGAGCGCCCGCGAACCGGTGGTCGCCGTCTATCCCGACAGCGCAAAGATCGGGGTCTGGACCGGTAACCACGACGACGAATTCATGGTCCGCGGCGAGGACGCCCGCCGCGACTACTGGGATGGCGAGCCAACCGCATAACGGTCCGAACCTCGCCGCCCCGTCGCCAACCGTCAGGCGGAGGCCAACGCCTTGAGCTGGGTGAGCCGCAGATGGTTGCCCGAGGGGTCCCGGAAGCCGGCGTCGATCCCGTAGGGCCGGTCCTCGGGGGTCTCGACGAACTCGACGCCACGCGCCGACAGCGTCTCGTAGTCGGCTTGGCAGTCGTCGGTGGTCAGGAATACCGTCCCCGCCAGCCCCTTGGCCATCAGGGCCTCCACTTGGGCGACGGTATCGGCCTCCAGGACCGGCGGCCCCGGGATCGCCATCAGCACGATGTCGATCTCGGGCTGGCCGGCCGGCCCCACCGTCAGCCAGCGGAAGTTGCCCATCTCGGGCAGGGTGGCGTCCATCCGGACCTCGAAGCCGAGCTTCTGCGTGTAGAAGGCCAGCGCCTGCTCCTGATCATGGACCCACAGCTGCGTGGTGGCGATCCTCATCTCATCTGCTCCCGGGGTTGAAGGTGATCGAGACCTGGACGCTAGACCTGGGCCGCGGCCCTGTCTTCTCCAAACGTGCCGGGTTGCGGGCGCCCGTACACGCGCAGCACGCAGGACGGCACCCGGGCCCGTTCGGCGGCCGGCGGATAGCGGCGCCGGTAGACGGTCGGCGAGAGTCCGAAGGCGCGGGTGAAACTGCTCGTGAACGAGCCGACGCTCTGCAATCCGACCGCAAAGCAGATCTCGGCGACCGACTGGTCGGTGCCGCGCAGCAGCGCGGCGGCCCGCTCGAGCCGGCGCGTGAGCAGGTAGGCGTGCGGAGCGACCCCGAACGCGCGGCGAAACTCCCGGCTGAAGTGCGCGCGCGAGAGGCCAGCGGCCGCGGCGAGGTCGTCCACGGTGAGCGGCTCGAAGTAGTGCGCGTCGGCGAGGTCCCGGGCTCGCGTGAGGTGGCGGACGCCCGGCACGAAGGTCATCGGGCCACCTGGCCGGCCGCGGCGACGGTCATCGGTCGGGCGCGGCCGCGGCCACGCTCCCGTCATGGATCAGCGGCCAGACCGCGGCGATGTCGTCGGCCGGCGGACGGTCCTGCGTGAGCGGCGTGACCCGCTTGCGGACCAGCGCATGCAGCGCCGCCACCGGCGCGCTCGGCGCGCCCGGATCGCAGTCCAGCGCCTGGCAGGCGCAGAGCAGCTCGATCGCGATCACGTGCTCGAGCCGGTCCACGGCCTCGATCGCCATCAGCGCCGCGGTCATGCCCATCGAGACGTGGTCCTCCTGGTTATCAGAGGTCGGGATCGAGTCCACGCTGACCGGATGCGCGAGCGCCCGGAGCTCGGCCACCAGCGCGGCGGCTGTGTACTGGGCGACCATGTAGCCGCTGGAGGTTCCCGCGTCGGTGGTCAGGAACTCGGGCAGGCGCCCGTTGAGGCTCGGTGAGAGCAGCCGGAACGTTCGCCGCTCGGAGATCGAACCGAGATCGGCGAGGCCGAGGCGCAGGGTGTCGAAGGCCACGCTCAGCCCCTGGCCATGAAAATTGCCGGCCGAGATGACCTCGGGCGGGTCATCGAACACGAGCGGATTGTCGGTCACCGCATTGAGATCGGCGGTGACCAGCTCGGAGAAGAAGCGAAAGCCCTCGCGCGCGGCGCCATGGACCTGCGCGGCACAGCGCAGCGAATAGGCGTCCTGCAGCCGGGCCGACCCGGGGCCCGCGATCCGCGTCGAGCCCTCCAGCGCCGCGTCGATATTGGCCGCGCTGCGGGCCTGTCCGGCCAGCGGCCGCAACCTGTGCACGCGCGCGTCGAATGCCGGGCGGGCGCCCCGGAGCGCCTCGATCGTCGTCGCGGTGACGAGATCGACGGCATCCAGCAGCGCGCCGACCCGCACGGCGAGCAGCGCCCCGATCCCGCTCATGAAATGGGTGCCGTTGATCAGCGCCAGCCCCTCCTTGCTCTCCAGCTCCAAGGGCGCGAGCCCGAGCGCGGCGAGCGCCTGGGCGCCGGTCACGATGCTCCCGTCCGCGGCGGCCAGGCGGCCCTCGCCGAGCAGCGGCAGGAAGGCGTGCGCTGAGGGCGCTAGATCTCCGCTGGCCCCCAACGACCCGGTCCGGGGTACGCAGGGCGTGAATGAGCCGTTGAGCATCGCCGCGATGCGCTGGACGACCACCGGGCGCACCCCCGAATGGCCGAGCAGCAGGCCGTTGGCCCGGACGGCCATCGCCGCACGCACGACCTCTGCGGGCAGATCGGCGCCGGTGCCGGCGGCGTGGCTGCGCAGCAAGTTGACCTGCAGGTGGCGCTGCAGCTCGGGAGCGACGGTGTTGGAGACCAGTGCGCCGAACCCCGTGCTGATGCCGTAGACGGGGGTCCCGGTGCTGAGGATCTGCTCGAGCACGGCGCGGTTGCGCGCCACGCGCTGGAGCGCGCCCGCGTCGAGCTCCACGCGGGCCCCGCGCGCGAGCGCCGACACCTCCGGCGGGGTCAGCGCGCCGTTCAGAAGGACGGTCTCGGGCAACGGGAGATCAGCGAGCATCGGAATCGATCATCGGCCAACGGCGGGACGGACGCGGGTGCCCCTCAGTGCCGCGGCGGCCCGAGCATAGCCGCGCGACGCACTACCGTGGCGGGAATGAAGCCGGTACGTCATCAGCCGCCCGGGGCGCCGGCCGAGCTCGCGTCGTTGGTGGCCTGCCTGGCCACGATCCTCGAGCTCGCTCCGGCCGCCCTGCCCGTGCCGCCGCCGGGCGAGGACGATCCCACTGGCTGGACGCTCAGCCGCTGGCTCGGCGGGTTGGGCATGGGCCTCGTGCCGATCGCCGATCCGGACGGCTTCAGCTGGCCGGGCCCGTGGCTGGCCCGTGTCGCCACGGCCGGCGCCGAGCCCCGCTTCGTGGTCATGTACGGGGTGCCGTCGGGCGTCGTCTGGGATCCGGCCGGCGACGGCGTAGTCGACAGGAGCACCGTGCGGGCGGGCTACGTGGTGGCCGCGACCGACATCGCGCTCGCCCGGCCCCGCCTCTCCGAGCCACCGGACACGACGGGGCGCGTGCAGGGCATCTGGCTCGCCGCCGTGGCCGGTCAGCCCGCCACCGGGGTTGGCGCGGCGCACGCCGTCCCGGGCCGGGGCCTGCTGGGCGACCGCCACACGACCGGACGGGGCACGTTCCCGTCCGGGCCTCCGGGAAGCGCGCTGACCCTGATCGACGCCGCGGTCTGCGCATCGTTTGACCCGCCGCTCGGCCCCGACGAGCACCGTCGCAATCTCGTCATCCGCGGCATCGATCTCAACCGGCTCGTCGGCCATCAGTTCACGATCGGCGCGGTCCGCTGCCGCGGGGCGCGGCTGTGCGAGCCGTGCACCGTCGTTCAGCGCTACGCCGGGCGCCCGATCCTGCGCGCGCTCGTCCACCGGGGCGGCTTGCGCGCCGACATCCTTTCCGACGGGAAGATCGCGGTCGGAGACGCCGTCGCCGCCCTCTCCGGCGGCTGACCACCCGCGCCCCCGGGCGGCCCAGATTCCCTGCACAGGGACGAGATCCCTGGTCGTGCAGATCGGGCCGAGAACGGTCTGGCTGCTATGTTCGCCACAGACGGTCGGCGCCGCCGGCCGCGAGGCAGCTTGCTTTGAGTCCCGCCCCTGAGCGGTTCGGGTCAGCCCACGCCTCCCGAATTCGTTCGCGGTCTCACCCCGCAAGGAGCATGGAAACTTTATGCAGTCATTCGCCGATCTGGGCGTGTCCAGCGCTGTCGTACGCGCTCTCGCGACCCAGAACGTGACCGAGCCGTTCGCGGTTCAGACCCTCGTCCTGCCGGACATCCTCGCCGGACGCGACGTGCTCGCTCGCTCGCCCACGGGCTCGGGCAAGACGCTCGCCTTCGGAATCCCGCTGGTCGACCGGGTCGCCTCCGACGGCCCCCGCCCCGCCGCGTTGATCCTCGCCCCCACCCGCGAGCTCGCCACCCAGATCGCCGCTGACATCCGCGGGATCGCCCACTCCCGAGCGCTGCGCGTGACCGCCGTCTACGGCGGCGTCGGACTGGTCAACCAGGGCCGCGACGCGGCTCGCAGCCACATCATCGTCGCCACCCCCGGCCGGCTCGAGGACCAGCTGTCGCGCGGCGCCTTTGATCTGCGCCACGTGCACACGCTCGTGCTCGACGAGGCCGACCGGATGCTCGACATGGGCTTCCGCCCCGCCGTGGATCGGATCGTCGCCGCCTGCCCCGCCCAGCGCCAGACGCTGTTCTTCTCGGCCACACTGGACGGCGAGGCCGGACGGGTCGCCCGCGCCTACACCAACAGTCCCGCCCTGCACGCGCACGGGCCCACCGCCCGCCGCGCCGCCGAGGAGATCGAGCACCGCTTCGTGGCCGTCGACGGTGAGCGCATCGAGGCACTGATCACCGAGCTCGAGCGCGAGCGCGATCTCGCTCTCGTCTTCGTCCGCACCAAGCGCGGCGCCGACCGGCTGGTCAAGCGCCTCGGCGCTCGCGGCCTTGACGCGGTGGCGATGCACGGCAACAAGTCTCAGCGCCAACGGGAGAGCGCGCTGGCCCGCTTCGAGGCCGGCCACGTGGACACGCTGGTGGCCACCGACGTCGCTGCCCGCGGGATCGACGTCACCGGCATCTCGCACGTGATCAACTTCGATCCGCCCGAGGACCACGAGACCTACGTCCACCGCGTCGGGCGCACCGGCCGAGCCGGCCGCACCGGAGTCGCCATCACCCTCGCCGAGCGCCACGAGCGCCACGAGATCGGCCAGATGGCCGGACGGCTCGGGCTCGAGCACGGCCTCGCCGGCGGGGTACCGCGCCCGCAGGGCGCCAACGGCCCCCGCCCCGCTCACGGCGGCAACAGCTCCCGGCCCGCTCACGGTGGCAACGGCTCCCGTCCCGCCCGCAATGGCAACGGATCTCGCCCCGCCCACGGCAGCGACGCCTCGCGTCCGCCCCGCAGTGGACGCGGTCAGCGGTCGCGCCCGCGCGCCGGGACGCGCTCCAACAGCCGCTAGTCCGGGAGGACCACCGCGGAGGGCTGG
>JALYZB010000130.1 GCA_030945945.1 Actinomycetota bacterium
GGTCGGGGCCGAGCTCTCGGGCGCAGCGGCGGTGCTTGGGCTGGCGGGACGGTCGGGGCCTGAGAGGCGCCGCATCGCCTTCTCCAACTGATCGATGCGCGCCAGCAGCGCCGCCGTCGACGGATCCACCTCGGGCGCGGCGGCCTTGATCAGCACGAGCTCGAGCTGGATCCGGGCCTGAGCGCCGTTGGCGGTCGCCTCCAGCGCCGCGGCGACGAGATCCAGCAGCCGGATCACCTCCGCGCCCGAGAGGGCCCGGGCCTGGGACCGCAGCCGCTCGTCGCGCTCGGGGGTCACCTGCAGCTCGGGCGGGACCTCGCCGAGCATCCGCACAGCCAGCAGCTCGCGGGCGTGGACCTCGAGATCGCGGAGGATCTGGCCCGGGTCGCGGCCGGCCTCGGTCAGCGCACCGGCGCGCCGCAGTGCCTGCGCGGGATCGCGGGCCAGCACGGCGTCGATCGCCTCGAACAACTGCTCGGCGTCGGCTACCCCGAGCACGCTGAGCACGTCGGGGGCGGTGATCGTCTCCGCTCCGGCGTACGTGAGCAGCTGCTCGAGTGTGCCGAGCGCGTCCCGGAAGCTGCCGGTGGCATGGCGGGCGATCAGCGCGACCGCGGCCGGCTCGATCGCGATCCGCTCGCTGGCGGCCACGCGACCCACGACGTGACTGACCTGCGCGACCGTCGGACGGCCGAAGTCAAAGCGATGGCAGCGGTCCACCACGGTCGGCAGGACCTTCTGCGCCTCGGTGGTGGCGAGCACGAAGATCGTCCGTGGCGGCGGTTCCTCCAGGGTCTTGAGGAACGCGTTCCAGGCCTGGGAGGAGAGCATGTGGGCCTCGTCCAGGATGTAGACCTTGTGGCGACCTGACACGGGCGCGTAGGCCACCTTCTCCCGCAGGTCACGGATGTCGTCGACCGAGTTGTTGGAGGCGGCATCCATCTCGATCACGTCCAGCGAGGACGCGCGGGCGATCGAGACGCAGGAGTCACACACCCCGCACGGGGTGATCGTCGGCCCCTGCTCGCAGTTCACACAGGCGGCGAGAATCTTGGCCGTGCTCGTCTTGCCGGTCCCCCGCGAGCCCACGAACAGGTAGGCATGGTGGACCTGCCCGCGTTGCACGGCGTTAGACAGCGTGCGCACGATCTGCTCCTGGCCGACGACGTCGGCAAAGGTGCGGGGACGGTGGCGGCGGTAGAGGGACGGGCCGGTCGACACGGAAAGTCGAGTCTAGATGCCGCCCCGGCCGCCGACGGCGCGGGAAAAGTGGACCGTGCACCCTCTGTTGTTGCCGTACCCGGGGCCGCACTCACCATCTGGACACTCCGATCAAGCCCTCCCACTGCGCCTGCCGGTGACCGCTTATGGCTGCTTCCTTCCGGACCTGACCTGGTTCACGGGCCGACATCGCAATGGGACCTGATCATCAACGCAGCCAGATGGGGCGCTGACCTCGGGCCTGGAGCCCCTAAAGAGGGAATTCAGCCCCGCTAGAGCGGATTGTGGGTACAGGGCACCGCTATCACCCCGCCTAGCACGGTCCGGCGAGAATCCTAGTCGGTCTGCACGCGGCCGGGTCATCGCCCCCCGGAGCCGGGGGCAGCGTCTTGTATCGTCAGCGCGCTATGTCGGTCGGTGTCATCGGGTTGGGCTATGTCGGGTTGCCGCTCGCGGTCGCCTTCGCCGAGGCCGGGGAGCGGGTGATCGCCATGGACATCGACGCTGCCAAGGTCGCCGCGGTCACCGCCGGCGAGTCCTACATCGAGGATGTGCACTCCGATCGGCTGGCGGCCGCGGCGGCGCGGATCACCGCCACCACCGAGATCGAGCCGCTGCGCGAAGCCGACGCGATCCTCATCTGCGTCCCGACTCCCCTGTCGGCCAACCGCGAGCCCGACCTCGGCCCCCTGCTCGGCTCCGCGCGCGCCCTGGCGGGCATCGTGCGCGCGGGCCAGCTCGTCGTGCTGGAGTCCACCACCTACCCCGGCACGACCCGTGAACAGCTGGTGCCGCTGCTGGAGGCCGGGGGCCTGCGAGTCGGCGAGAACCTCAACGTCGCCTTCTCTCCTGAACGGGTCGACCCCGGGCGCACGGACTTCACGATGCGCACCACCGCCAAGCTCGTCGGCGGGGTCACCCCCACCTGCACGGAGCGCGCTGCCGCCCTGTACGGCCAGGTGTGCGATCACATCGTCCGCGTCTCCACCCCCGAGGTGGCCGAGATGGCCAAGCTGTTGGAGAACATCTTCCGCTCGGTCAACATCGCCCTGGTCAACGAGCTGACGATGCTCGCCGACCGGATGGGGATCGACATCTGGGAGGTGATCGACGCGGCGGCGACCAAGCCCTACGGATACATGCGCTTTGAGCCCGGTCCGGGGATGGGCGGGCACTGCCTGCCGGTCGATCCCTTCTACCTGGCCTGGCGCGCCCGCGAGTTTCACATGTCCACCGAGTTCATCGAGCTCGCCGGCAAGATCAACCAGCAAATGCCCCTCTACTGCGTGGAGCGCATCGACCGGGCGCTCAACGACGCGCGCAAGCCGGTCAAGGGCTCGCGGATCGCCCTGCTCGGCGTCAGCTATAAGGGGGGCGTCGGCGATACGCGCGAGTCCCCCGCGCTGCGGATCCTCGAACTGCTCGCCCAGCGCGAAGCTGTGCTCTCCTACCACGACGACTACGTGCCGGCCCTGCCCCATTTCGGCCTGGAGAGCTCGCCGCTGGAAGAGGTCATGACCGCGGACGCGATCGTGCTGGTCACTGCCCACCCAGGCTTGGACTACGGCGCGATCGTCACCCGCGCGCCGCTGTTCGTCGACCTGCGCGGCCGCACCCGCCGCCTGCACGGCGACAGCCTCGTGCAGCTCTGACCGGCGTCCCGTGCCGGCGCCCTTCACCGTCTGATCACGTCCCCGCTCACAGCTGGCAACACAGACGCCCGCGCGCGATAGCGTCGCGGCGGTCGTGGATGATCAGCCCTCGGCCTCGATGGCCTCGGCCAGCCCCAGACCCAGCGGTCGCGGGATCGCGGCGCCGCGCCGTCTCCAGGGGCGCCGGGTCGGCAGCCATGCGATCAGGCCGCCGAGGCCGGGGACCCAGATCGAGATTGCGTGGTAGACGAGGACCGCGCTGACCGATGCGGCCGGGTTCATGCCGTAGAGAACGAGTGCGGCGGCGAGGCCGGTGTCGAGCACGCCGATCCCGGCCGGGATCGGAATGGTCGTGGCCAGGTACCCGATGCAGTAACCGATGATCAGCGCGAGCACGCCGAGGCGGTGGCCGGTTGCCGCGCACGCGCAGTACAGCGCGGCCATGTCGAGCAACAGGAAGCCGGCGCCGCCCAGCAGACGCCAGTGCCGTGTGCGCGCGGCCGACCAGGCGCGTTCAAAGCCGGTCGCCACCGCCCGCAACGCCCGCGGCGCGCGCGAGCCCAGGCGCCGAGCCCCAAGGACCGCTGCGGTCGCCCCGCCGAGGAAGGCGATCGAGACGAGGATCGGGACCCCGGCGTGGGCGACATCATGGGGGCCGCCGGTAACCCCGATCAGCAGCGCGACGCCGGCGGCGCCGTTGACCGCGAACCCGAACGCGGTCAGCAGGCACAGCAGCCCCGCGCAGCGCGTCACGAGCTCGCGCACGCCGATGCCGTGACGTCGCAGCAGCAGGCTCGTCGCCGCCGCCGAGGAGATGTTGCCGCCCGGCAGGACCGCCCCGGCCCCCATTGCCATCCATGCCACCTGCAGTCCGTCGCGCCGGGCCGGCTCGGGGAACACCCGCCGGAAGATGACCACGTAGCTGAGACAGGAGCCGAGCTCGACGCCGATCGCCGCGAGCACCCAGAGCGGACTCATCCGACCGATCTGGTCGGCGACCTTCGCCAGCGGTGCGACCCACAGCAGTGCCGCGATCGACACCGCCACGACGAGCGCGGCCAGCGCGACCCGGCGCCCGCGCGTGAGCCGTGGCGGTCGTGGAGGCGACGCGTACGAATCGAGGAGAGCGGTCATCGCTCGTCATGGTGGCGCATCGACGAAACCGATGGCTGCGCTTGACCCGTCGTGCGTAGAATCAGCCGCCGGAGTTTCCCGGGCGCGTAGCTCAGTGGGAGAGCGCTCGCTTCACACGCGAGAGGTCGGTGGTTCGAAACCACCCGTGCCCATTCAGAAAGGCCCTGGAAATCGCAGATCTGTGTTTATGGCTATTGAGGATCAGGCGTTAAAACTGGTCCGCCAGCCTGGTCCACAAGGCGGATTTGCGGACCGAAACGCGTTGACGCACCTGGAAGCCGTGTTGCTGTGCAGCGGAAAGGTGCACGGGCGACCGCTCGCCGGTCTCGCAAGCGGCTCGTCGGTGCCGTGACGATGCACCCCGGCTCGTGGCGAGGACCAGGTCGGTTGCGGAGAGCCGGCGGACACCTGCCTTCGTGCTCGCGGGGGTCCGGCGCTGACGGCGCTGGCGTGCTGCTCCTGTGCGATTCCAGCAGCAGGGACGAGCCGTTCGGGCACCGACACCGTGACCGCTTCGCAACAGAAGCGACCACGTCGTCGAGGCCGGCCTGGTGATCGCAATCGTTGCGAAGCGCTCGTGGGCGGGGGCGATTCCTGACGAGCCCTGCGTCGCCGGCACTCGCCCAGTAGGGGCGTGCGTGAGTACGGATGCGATCGTCCGGGCGTGCTTGGTGCATTGAACGCGCCTGGACGGCTCCTCAAACGGTGCTGGTATGTAGCGTCGCCGCATGGGCGACTCAAGCACGATCGGTTGGTGCCCGGGATTGGTGATCGCTGCGGCGTGACGTCAAGAAGGTCTACGGCGCAGCTAAGCCGGCCCGGGAGGACCATCCAGCGAGTTGTTCGGTCGGTCGGGCTCAGTCGGGACCCAACGCAGGAGGCGGATATCCGACACAACCTTCAGGTGTCTCCGCATGGCGCTCTCGGCAGCGCGGGGATCGCCTCGTCGGATCGCGTCGGCGATTCGGCGGTGGTCTCCCAGCGAGCGCGGCGGTCGTCCGGGTTCGCTGAGCGACTCCAAGCGGGTCTCTTGGATGGGGTCCTCCAGGGCGCCCATGACGTCAAGCAGCAGCCTGTTCTTTGCCGCTTGAGCGATTGCGGTGTGAAATCGCTGATCGGCAGCGTCGCCGATCTTGCCGTCGGCGATGTCGGCGGCCATGATGCGGAGGGCCTCATCAATGCTCTCCAGATCCGTGTCGGTCCGTCGCTGAGCAGCCAGTCGGGCGAGCATGCACTCGATCGCCTCGCGAGCCTCGAGCACGTCGGGCAGCCGCCTGCGTCTCATGAGCATCGCCTTGAGCCGTTCTGGGTCGACGTCAAGGGATCGCACATAGATCCCCCCCCCGTGGCGCACTTCGAGCAAGCCCTGGACCTCGAGTGAGAGGGTCGCCTGGCGCAGCGAGACCCGGCTCACCTTCAGGGCGGCTGACAACACCCGTTCTGACGGGAGGCGATCTCCGGGTTTGAGTCCCTGCTCGCGCACGTATTCACGCAGAAGTCGCTCGAGCTGCTCGTACAGGCGGCGACCGTCGGGAGCCCGCAGGCTGCTAATGTCGAGCGGCTGTTTGGACTCGGATCGAGACAACGCTAGTTCGCCAAGATGCCGCGAACGATCCCGAGCTGCCGCAGATCTTCAGGTCCTAGACGGAGCTGTCCGGCGACCGTGGGCACGTCGTCGGGAGCTCGTTTGAGGATTGCTGTGGCCGATTCGGGCGTGATCACCGAGAAGTACCCGTCCGGGCTGATCCACAGATGATCCGGGGAGGCCAGCGCCAGCGATCCGCCGGAGCCCCCTTCACCGACGGTCACGGAGAGCACCGGCACGGTGGCGGCAGCGATTGTCTGCAGGAGTCCCGCGATCGCGGTCCCGACCCCGTCGGCCTCGCCGACTGCGGAACCGTCGGCCCCGGGGGAGTCGATCAGTGTGATGATCGGAAGATCGAGCCGCTCGGCCAGAGTGACCAGGCGTTGCGCGGTGCGGTAGCCCGCGGCCGCGGTGATAGCGCCCGATTGCGAGACGAAGGCGATCGTCTGGTCGCTGCGCCGCCCAAAGCCGCAGCGAACGCTGGGGTCGACTCCCCCCACACGGTCGCCCCGGATCTCGAGAACTTGCTCGAAGTAATGCGCGAGGTAGTCGTCGGCCGTCGGCCGCTGCGGGTCGCGTGCGCGCTGCACCTGCCTCCAGCCCGAGAACGGAGGTGTGTCACCGCTCTCGCGCCGCGGTACCGGCGGGAGTCGTGGGGTTCCCCGACTGTGCGGAGAAAGGAGCTCCAGGGCCAGGGCCAGGAGCTCGCGCAGCCTGTCAAGCGGAACCACCGCATCAACGAAGCCGCGTTCCCGCTTGCTTTCTGCGGTGAAGACCGGGTCCTCGTCGCCGTCGCCGTCGCTACCGCGGACCCGTGAGCCCGCGAAGGCCACGGCCGCTCCCGTCTCGGCGAGGATGATGTCGGCTCCGGCTCCGACCGAGGCCCACACCCCACCGGTGGTGGGGTGGCGCACGATGCAGATGTGGGGAACGTGAACCATTCCTAGCTCCACGAGCGAGCGGGCGATTCTCTGCATCTGGACCAGGGCTCGCATGCCCTCCTGCATGCGAGCACCTCCAGAGCTGAGGACCGAGACGAAGGGAAGGCGCTCTCGCGCGGCAACGGCGATCGCGTCGATGATCCGCTGACCTTCGGCCTCGCCCATCGAGCCGCCAATGAACGCGAAGTTGAATGCCGCCACGATGCATGGGCGCGCCTCGATCAGGGCGCGCCCGGCGGTCACTGACTGCTCGTCACCGGTGCGACTGCGCGCGCGTTCGAGTGTCGCCGGGTATCCGGGCCAGTCCAGCGGGTTGCGCGCGAGGGATTGGCCCTCGAACGGCTCGAAGCAGTCAAGGAGGCCGTCGCACGTGTAC
>JALYZB010000148.1 GCA_030945945.1 Actinomycetota bacterium
AGCAAACCGTCGAGAGTGTTATGGAGGACATGCAATGGGCCAAGACCCAGCTGCCATCAAAGAGCAAATAGAACAAACCCGCGAACGGATGGGCGACACCGTCGACGCGTTGGGCTATAAGGCCGACGTCCCGTCACGCGCCAAGGAATCGCTCACCGGCAAGGTACAAGGGGTCAAGGCGAAGATCACAGGCGCCGGCTCGCAGGTCTCAGACGCTGCGCCAAGTGCCGAGGACGCCAAGGCGGCCGGAAAGCAAGCCGTCGGAACGGCGCAGGAGAACCCGCTCGGGCTGGCGATCGGTGCCGCCGCGGTCGGCTTCCTGGCCGGCATGCTGATCCCGTCAACGAAGCTCGAAGACGAGCGCCTTGGCCCGGTGTCTGACCAGATCAAGGACCAGGCCAAACAGACCGGTCATGAAGCGATCGAACACGGCAGGCAGATCGCCAAGGACACGGCCGAGACGGCCACACAGAAGGCGCAGGAAGTCGTCTCGGAGGTCAGAGACCAGGCGCAGGAAAGCGCTCAGCAGCACGCCGAGGAGCTGAAGTCAAGCGCGCAGGACAGCGCTGAGGAGATCAGGCAGAGTGCCAACCAATAAGGGGTGCGGGCTGCGTCTTGGGGGCTGTGACGTCGCGGAGGGGTTGCTGAGCCACGCATGACGACGAAGGGAAGGAGAGCACGGAGCAGGTTACGCAAGGGACATGCCGCTGGGCCAGACCCGCGCTCAGCAGCAGGCCGAGGACAAACACAAGGCGTAGGAACACGATCCACAAGAGACCGGCACCTACCGGGCTCGATAACTGACGAATCTCGATACAGGAGACCATGAAATGCCTGAGATGACAGACGCATACCAGTGGCAGGGCCGTACGATGGTCGGCTCTGATGGCGAGAAGATCGGCAAGATCTCAGAGATCTACGAGGACCCGCAGACCGGCAAGCCCGAGTGGGCGACCGTGTCCAGCGGCCTGTTTGGCACCAAGAGCAATTTCGTGCCGCTCGCTGGCGCCGCACCGGACGGTGAGGATGTCCGCTCGCAGGTGACCAAGGATCAGGTCAAAGACGCGCCCGGCGTCGAGGCTGACGGGGAGCTGTCTGAGCAGGAGGAGCGCCGGCTGTTTGAGCATTACAACGTCCCGTACACCACCGAGGGCTCAACCACCGCGCAGGGCCAGCCCGACACCGGACGCTCAGCGGACGCCGGGCGAAGCCGTGAGACCGTGGGGCGCGACACCAGCGGCCCGGAGACCGACGATGCGATGACCCGGTCTGAGGAGGAGCTGCGCGTCGGCACCACGCAGCGCGAGACCGGACGGGCACGGCTGCGTAAGCACGTGGTTACCGAGATGGTCACCAAGACCGTTCCGGTGCAGCGCGAAGAGGTTCGGATCGAGCGCGAGCCAATTACCGACGCCAACCGTGGCCAGGCGACCGACGGTCCCGATATCTCTGAGGAGGAGCATGAGGTCGTGCTGCGCGAGGACGAGGTTGTCGTCGACAAGCAGACCGTCGCCAAGGAGCGCGTGCGGATGGGCAAAGAGACCGTTACCGAGGACCAGGAGGTCTCCGAGCAGGTCCGCAAAGAGCAGATCGAGACCGACGGGATCGAGCACACCGACGAGAAGCGCCGCGGTCGCTGACGGCGGTTCGTGCCGGCGGCACCCACTCGGCGATTCGGGAACAGGTCCGGACACGGGGTGTTCGTCACGCTGACACGAGCACCCCGGGATTCCGGCGGGCGGCCATGGCGCCTGATGAGCCGCGCTCCCGCGGCGTGACGAGAATTGGGGCGACAGCGTCAATGACTCCCGCCAAACTGCTCACCAGAGTGCGCTCGCGTCGCCAGCGCCTGAGTCTCAACTCGTGTCGGGACAAGCGTGAGGTCACGGTCGCGCTCCAGCTATGAAACACAAGGTCAGCAGCTCATGATCCAAGAATCCCACGACAGCCACCGCAAGCCAGGAGAGACGCCATGCAGATTCCTAAGCAGCAGATCCTGTCGATGATCGAGAGTCGTATGGGCGCCGGGCAGGCGCAGGCGGCTGCTAACGAGCTGCCCGACCAGGTCGATCACGAACAGCACGCAGATCTCCTTACGAAGTTCGGGATCGACCCGAAAGAACTGCTAGGCGGCGGAAGCAATCAGCCCTCCTAGTTGCCTGCAAGCCGAGGGATGCAGACAGGCAGGAGGGTAGAACCAAGAAGGCGTTGATGTCGGAGCCTCGCCACGGCGGGGAGGCGGGACACGCGTTCACAGGGCAGCATGCGAGCTCATCGAGTTGGCGTGAATCAAACGAGATTGGGGATAGGCAGATGACCGATGTATCAGCAGAGCAGAGCGCGCAGGGGGCACGGCCGGCAGGACAGGGCACCTCGGTGACCCGGCAGGGTGAGCGGGCTGGTGGGCTTCAGACCGAGAAGGGACAGACGACGATCGCTGATCCGGTGGTTACGAAGGTGGCTGGCATCGCTGCCCGCGAGGTGGCGGGCGTGCATCAGCTAGGGGGAGGCGTGGCGCGTGCGTTAGGTGCGGTCACGCAGCGTCTGCCGGGCGGGGATGGCTCCTCGCAGGGGGTGTCGGTCGAGGTGGGTGAGAAGGAAGCGGCGGTCGATCTGACGGTGGTGATCGAGTACGGAGAGTCGATCCCGAAGGTCGCGCAGCAAATCCGCGAGAACGTGATCCGGCGGATCGAGGGGATCACCGGGTTGATGGTCACCGAGGTCAACGTGGCCGTCAACGACTTGTATCTCCCCGGCGATGATCAAGATGACGAACCCTCGCGAGTGCAGTAGTCGCCAGTTCTAATCGATCGATGAGTCACGCAACCAACCATCCCTCGAACGCCTCCTCGCTCGTAGGGTCAGAGCGGGTTCGCCTGGCCCGGGCAGCCCGGGCGGTCGCGCTGGGAACATCCGGCGTGGTGGGGATGGATGCCGGGCCAATGGGGCTGTTGGTCACCGAGGGTGGCGGGGAGCGTCTGGAGGGAGTGACGTGCGTGGCTACCAGTCAAGGC
>JALYZB010000192.1 GCA_030945945.1 Actinomycetota bacterium
TGGCCGGTCCCTGCTGGCCCATCTGATCGGAACCTACGAGGTCCTCAGGCGATGGGAGCAACCTGCCGTCCTCGGCCACGCGGCGCTCATTCACAGCGTCTACGGCACCGATCGCTACGCGCGATCGCTGCTAGCGCTCCAAGCCCGGCCGCAGCTCAGCGCGCTGGCCGGAGAGCAGGCCGAGCGTCTCGCCTATCTGTTCGCGGTGACCCCGCGCGCCCAGCTGTTCGGCGGCAGCCACGCCTGGCTGCGCCACGCCGTCCCGCGCGCGACCGGTGAGACGGACACCATCCCCGATGCGCCCGCCGGTCGCGACGAATGCGATGCGCTGATCGTCCTGCACATGGCCAATCTCGCCGAGCAGGCGCAGGCCCGCGACGGGTCGCCCGGGGTCTGGCTGGCGAAGCTGCGTGAGCTGGCCGAACTGGTCCTCGGCAGCGACGCCGTGGCGCTTCCCCTGTTCATCGCGCAGCTGGTCTCCTACACCGCAGCCGACGAGACGCGTACCGGTGAGCTGTATCGCGCCGGGCTGGCGGAGGCTGACGATCTGCAGAGCCGGTGCGACCGGCTGGCCCTGGCTGGGGCGACATGTCCGGTGATAGCCGAGCCGTGTGCCTGGTTGGCGCACCTGTCCCACTGCCGGCACGACCGCGTCGCGGCTCGCTGGTGGGCTCGATCCGCAGAACGGCGGCTGGGGACGCTGGGCACGACGTGGGACAAGCGCCTGAGCTTCGGCGAGTGGGATCAGCTTGCGCGACGGCTACAGGCGCCCGGTGAGCACGACGTGTCATCGGCGGCCGGGTCGATCACCGAGCCCGAGGCGCTGTTTGCGGCCTGGTGTGCCGGGCCGGCCGACACGGTTTCACCCGCGGCGATGGTGGGCGGGGTCAGGGCGCCCACGCCGGTGACCAACGTCGGCCTGCCCGCGCCGGCGGCCGGGCGGGCGCGCTTTCATCGCTACGTCGACGCGCTCGCGCTCGCGCGGGCCAGGCCCGCCGGGGGTGCCTATCCGGGTCTGGCATCACAGCGGTGGCACGAGCCGTCGGAGTTCCCGCTGACCGGCTACTTCGAGTCACACTTCGCGGAGATCCGTGACGAGGTGCTCGCTCTGGAGCCAACCCGGTTTCACCCTGAAAGCGAGCGCATCGAACGAACGGGCGACTGGGACGTGGTCTTCCTGTATGAGCGCGGGCGACGGCGCGAGGAGGTGTGCCTGGCCTGTCCGGTCATCACCCAGGGGATCGAGACCCTGCCGACGATGCGCACAGCGGCGGGGCTGATCTATGTGTCGCGGATGCGAGCCGGGGTCCACATCCGCCCGCACCGGGGGCCGACGAACCTGCGCTTGCGCTGTCATCTCGGGATCGCCGTGCCCGACGGAGACTGCGCGCTGCGCGTGGGTGACGAGACCCGGCAATGGGAGGAGGGGAAGTGTCTGGTGTTCGATGACCACTTCGAGCACGAGGCGTGGAATCACACGGCGCAGGACCGCCTCGTCCTGATCGTCGATCTCTGGCACCCGGGATTGTCGGCCACCGAGGTCTCGCTGCTGGAGGGACTGCACGGCTACAGCTATGACTACGCCCGACGGCTTCAGCGCTACTGGGCCGCCAACGACGAGGCGACGCTCACCGCAGTTCAGAAATCTCCGCCGCCGCCGTCGCCACCGTCGCCGCCGCCCCATCCGCCACCATCTCCATCGCCGCCCCACCCGCCGCCGTCCCCATCGCCGCCATCTCCACCGTCGCCGTCGCCGTCACCGCCGAAGCCGTCAGCGAGCCCCGCGGCGCCGAATCCGAGGCCGGCGCCGAGGGCCGAGCCCACGAGCAGCCCGGGTAGTAGCCCGCCGCCGCCGAACCCGTTGAAGTAGCCGCCGGCCCACGGGCCGTAGTGGCGTGGCGCATTCCAGTAGTCGGTCTGCCGGCCGTCGACCGTCACCTGCCGGCCGTGTGGGGCGAAGCCGTCCTTGATGCGCACGGCGTCGGCGGCGCACGCCGGAACCGCGCGCGGCGAGCCGCCCGGAGGGGACCAGTCGACGTCCTCGGTCGATGGTCCGTGGCGGGGATCGAAGAAGCACGGCGCTCGTCGCTCCGGCGCCGGCCGGCCTTCGAGCACGGCTTTGGCGCAGGCCATCGCGTAGCGCCCCTCCTCAAGGGTCTCACTGACCGGGGCGAGATCCTCCGGCCGTTTGGCGAGATCAAAGATCCCGCTGGCGCGCTGGTAGGCCTGCAGCGCCTGGTCATAGCGCTGCTTGGCATCGTCGGTGACGCCGGGCATCTGGATGTCGACATCGAGGGAGCGGATGTCGTCCCCGAGGGCGACGAGGTCGTCCTGGGCCGACCCTCGGACCTCCTCCCACTCGCGCTCATGGCGCGTCTTGTGTCCGAAGAAGGGCATCACGCAACCATACCGTCAGACCACGGCAGGAGCGACCAACCGTGCTCGGCATCGGCTGACCCCGGCGTGGGGCTCGTACGTCAAGCTTGAGCCGGTCGAGCCGGCAGCGGACTTCGAGGCGGCCGCGCGCAGCTACCGTCGGTGCCGCCGGCGCGGGGTTACGCCTCGTGGCCCGTTCCACTGCATGGTGGCAGCGGTGGCCCTGCGCACCGACGCCACGCTGCTCGCGCAGGACATCGACCTGCAGCGGATCGCTGACCTGGTTGGGATCGTCATGGACACGGCGTAGCGGCCCCAGTCAGCGCCGGGTGAGCTTGCCGACCAGCAGCTCGACCGAACGCTCGAGCTCGGACAGGCTCGCCTTTTCGACACTGACGATCCCGAGCTTGCGGTTCAGCCAGGCGTTGATCTCGCGATGGCTGGCGCCGTCGCGGCGGCGGACCTCGGAGACGAGCCGGTGTCGCTCGTCACGCAGCATCCGGCGCCGCTCGAAGGCGGGGATCTGGCGTAGACCGCCGCTGTCGGCGGCGGCGGCGCTTCCCTGCCCGACTCCGGAGTCGTGCGCCCCCGGCGCGCCGGCCGCGATGGCGCTGGCGCCGGGCGCGATGCTCCACCGCTCGGCCGCCGAGCTCCGGACGGGTTGGGGCGAACCGAACAGGCTCATCTGAGGGGC
>JALYZB010000232.1 GCA_030945945.1 Actinomycetota bacterium
GCGCACCACCTCGACCTGGGCCTCGGCCTTCCCGAGGTCGACGTCGGCCCCGCTGAACACGATCACGCGGGCCTCGGGCTCGGCGAACAGGGGGATTCCAAGCGGGAGCCGCCCGCTGCGGGTCACGGTGACGGCCAGAGGCTCGGGGTCCATGCCGCGGGCCTCCCGGGCCCGGCGGGCGTCTGGGTCGGCGACGATCCGGCCATAGTTCTCGGCGCGCAGGGTGCCGGTGCCGACCAGCACCGCGTCGCTGGCCCGGCGCAGCGCCCGGAACACGGCCTTATCAGCGTCGTCACCGAGACCGCCCGAGCGGCCCTGCAGGCTTGCTCGCCCATCAAGACTGGAGACGAAGTTGGCCACCGTCAGCGCGCGACCCGCGGGCGCACGCTCACCGAGGCCCAACCCAAGGATGTGCTCCTCGATCATCACTCTTCCGGTTTCGGGGTACAGCCGCGCCAGCTCCATGGCGGGAAGTGTGGCGAAAACAGTTAGGCTCTCGCGCGATGCGCTTCCGAGACCTGACCCGGGGCGAGCTGTTGGCGATCATCGGCGGCATCCTGCTCGGCATCTCGCTGTTCCTCAGCTGGTACTCGCTGGACAACCGTCACGCGCTGCTGGGCAGCTGTCATGGCCCCCACACGGTGTGCACCGGATGGGCATCACTGGGACCGGTTCGGTACGTGCTGCTGGTCGGCGCGGGCGCGCCGGCGATCCTCGCCTACATCATCATCCGCGGTCACGCGCTCTCCTGGCCGCGCGGCGAGCTGACCGCCGTGGTCGCGCTGGTCGCCCTCGTGGCCACCGTTTACCTCGGCGTGATCGGCAAGCCGGGCTCCCCGGCCGGTGAGATCAGCGTCAACCACGGCTGGTGGCTGGCCCTGGCGGCCGACTTCCTGATCCTGTTCGGCGCGGTCTGGCGCGCCCAGATGAGCGCCGCGCGCCGCAAGCCACCGGGGGTCCTGTGAGCACCCCCACCAAGCCCGATCGCAACCTGGCTCTGGAGCTCGTCCGGGTCACCGAGGCCGCGGCGCTCGCCGCTGCTCGCGAGATCGGGCGCGGGGACAAGGAGGGAGCTGACCAGGCCGCGGTGGACGCGATGCGGGCCGTCCTGGACTCCGTCGCGATGGACGGCGTTGTGGTGATCGGCGAGGGCGAGAAGGACGAGGCCCCGATGCTCTTCAACGGCGAGCAGATCGGCGACGGTACACCGCCTCAGGTGGACATCGCCGTCGACCCGCTGGAGGGAACGCGCCTGACCGCGCTCGGCATGCCCAACGCGTTGGCGGTGATCGCGCTGTCCGAGCGCGGATCGATGTTCGACCCCGGGCCGTGCCTGTACATGGAGAAGGTCGCCGGGGGCCCCGATATCGCCGATCTGCTCGATCTCGATCGTCCGCTCCCGGAGACCCTCCAGCTCGTCGCCCAGCGCAAGAATCGCGACATCCGCGACGTGATGGTGGTCATGCTCGACCGCAAGCGCCACCACGCCGCGATGCAGGAGGTCCGTGACGCCGGGGCCCGAGTCCGGTTGATCACCGACGGCGACGTCGCGGCATCCCTGCTCGCGGTGAGCGAGAACTCGCCGGTCGACCTGCTGTGGGGGATCGGCGGGACCCCCGAGGGCGTCATCTCCGCGGCGGCGATCAAGTGCATCGGCGGCCGGCTGCTCGGCCGCCTATGGCCGCGCAGCGACGCGGAGAGCACCGCGGCCGTGGACGCCGGCTATGACCTGTCCAAGATCCTCACGCAGGACGACCTCGTGGCCGGCGACGACGCCTTCTTCTCGGCCACCGGGGTCACCGACGGGGATGTCCTGCAGGGGGTGCGCTACCAGGGAGACCGGGGCGCCAGCACCGAGTCCCTGGTCATGCGCTCGCGTTCGGGCACCGTGCGGCGAATCCGCGCGACGCACGACCGCACCAAGATGCGCGCGCTCGGCATCAGCTACAGCTGAATCGCGGGAGCCGAGACCGCCCCCGCTGAGCCGGGCCTGCGTCTGGGCGGAGGCCGTCTAGCTGCGCGGCAGGCGCTCGGTGATCTGCTGGGCCAGAGCTCCGATCCGCGACTGGGCCAGGTCCAGACGGCCCAGTGAGCGCAGGAAGGCGTGCGTGACCAGGCTGTGCAGGGATGACTGCGTCATCCGGTACACAGGGACGCCGAAGCCGACCGCGATCGACGGGTAGAAGGCCGTGACTTCAACCTTGATATGGAGCACCGTCCGTCCGTTGTCGTCGGGCGCCCGGCGGCGGACATCGAGCGCGAGAAAGCCCGATCCGCGTCCCGAACGGGCGACCAGCAGGCCGTCACGGATTCGCCAGCGGACCAGCCCGTGATCATCCTCGACGGTGTACTGCGGCTTGTCGAAGCGCAGCAAAGTGATCCGGGGGGAGAGCAGGCAGACCGAGCGGGTCTCGGCGGCGTAGTAGACGCGGACCAGGCCGAGCGTGACCCGGGAGAGGAAACACCAGTAGGTCCGAGCGAGGTTCTCGAGGTTGGCCGTGCCCCAGATCCGGCCCAGGTCCGACGGCTGCACCGAGAGGTCGGCGGACTGGACCGAGCTGACCTGGCCATCGCCTGAGACGACCGTTGACCGGCGGGGGGAGACGATCACGGTCTGCGCGGGGTAGTGCGCACGCCGGCGCCGGAGGTAGGCGGCGAGCAGCGAGACCGCAACCGCGATTGCGGTGATCGGGGCCAGCATCTGCGCCGATTGTGCCGACTGGGCCGAGCCGGCGCGGTGTGGCAGCCGCGGCCCGGCCGGGTCGCCTGGGGGGCGCTCGCGGTGAGCTCAGGCCGCGAGCGGCTCGAGCCCGACGAGGCTGCCCGCGGCCAGCGTTCCCTCGCCGGCGGGGATCATGGCCAACGCGTCAGCGCCGACCAGCGAGCTGAGGACGTGCGAGCCCTGAGCCCCGTTGGGCGTGGCCACCGGCGGTCCATCCCCGCGCGCCAGGCGGACGCGCACCGCCTGCTCGCGGCGGGGGTTGCGGCGCATGTCGGTTCCCAGCACCGCGCTGGCCTCCAGGCGCCGGCGGCTGTGCTCGCCCTGCAGGGCGGCGAGTGCTGGGGCGACGAACAGAGAGAAGGTGACCACGGCCGACACCGGGTTGCCGGGCAGGCCGAAGACGAGCTGGCCCGCGGGGGCGATCCCGAACCACGTCGGCTTGCCGGGCTGAAGCGCCACGCTCCAGAACACCTCCTGCACCCCGAGCTTGGCCAGCACCGGCTTGACGTGGTCGTGGGGGCCGACCGAGACGCCGCCGGAGATGATCACCACTCCGGCCCGCTCCAGCGCCCGGCCGATGCCGTCGCGAGTCCCCGCGCGATCGTCGAGCAGTCGCTGTGCCGCATCGGTGAGCGCGCCCGCGCCCGCCGCCAGGCCAGTGAGCATCGGGGCGTTGGAGTTGTGGATCTCTCCCGGGCCCAGCGGCTCGCCCGGCGCCCGCAGCTCATCTCCGGTGCAGAGCACCGCCACATGCGGGCGGGGAGCCACCCTGACCTCGCCGAGGCCGGCGGTCACGGCCGCCCCGAGCTCGATCGCTCCCAGACGGGTGCCGGCCGTCAGGATCCGCGTCCCGGCGCGCATGTCCTCGCCGGGCGACCGGACGTGATCGCCGGCTCGCGCGTCGGCGGTCGTCTCGATCGTGCTCTGCTGTGCGACGACGTTCTCCTGGGGGATGACCGCGTCGGCGCCGGTGGGCACGGCGGCGCCGGTCGAGATGCGGATCGCCTCCCCGGGGCCCGGCCCGCGGTCACTCGGAGTACCGGCACGGGATTCGCCGATGATCTTCAGCCGGCGTCCGGCCGGGCCTGATTGGACCGCGTAGCCGTCCATCGCCGAGGAGGGGAACGGCGGGGTGTCGGCGCCGGCGAGAACATCGGCGGCGAGCACCCGTCCCAGCGCGAACAGGACGGGGGCCGCCTCGGACCCGGGCGGCGGGATCCGTTCCAGGACCCGGCGGCGGGCCTCGGCAATTGTGATCAGCGGGGACATTGCGAACCTCGGAGTTTCGGGGTTTCTCGCGATCGAGCCGACTGGGGCGCGTGATACAAGACGGCGATGCTGACAGGTCCACCCCGCCGTCGCCGGGCGCGACCGGTCGCTGACGCCCCGATCGCAGCGCTGCTCGATCGAACCGAGGATCTGACCAAGGGATGGCTGCTCACGCTCGTGGAGCGGGCCCCGCTGGATGAAGCGCCGCGGATCCTCGCCGCTGACCTGACCCAGGAGGGGCCGCGCGTGTGCGCAGCGATGCTGCGGGCGATTGCCGACGAGACCGACCACCGCCGCCTGGAGCCTGGAGGGGCGCTTGAGCCGCTCGTGGCGCGGGTCGGGGAGTTCGCCGGTGCCGCGGGTGCGGCCGCGACCTCACTCGCCGTTGACGCGCTGCAGAGCGTGATGTGGTCGGCGCTGCGCTCCGAACTGCGTGACCCCGACCCCGACCTCGTCACGGAGCTGGCCGAACGACTCTCGCAGGTCACCGGGCTGATGCGCGCGGCGGCACTCGAGCACGCCTCCAGCGCGACCCCGGCCCGCGCGCCGATCTCAGCCGTGCCGGCCGGCCCGCGGACGGCAGCCCCCCGGCC
>JALYZB010000233.1 GCA_030945945.1 Actinomycetota bacterium
AGCTCGCTCGAGCGCGCGCCCAGCCAGTCCACGAAGTCGCGCATGCGCTCGCGCTCGTCGCGCAGGGTGCGGACCAGCCTGGCGCTCTCGTACGCCGGGGCGAGCGCGGTGACGAACACCCACAGGACATCGCGATCGAGGACGTCAAGCGTGGCGCCCGCCCCGCGGTCAGCGTGCACGACGCCGATCACGCGCGAGCCGATCGTCAGCGGCGCAGCGGCGTAGGCGGACCAGTTCATGAGCCTGGCCAGGCGCCGGTCCACGCGTGGGTGGACACCGGCCTCGAGCAGGATCGTCGCCCGCCGGCGCCGCAGGACCTCGGTCTCGATCAGTGGATGCTCGAGGACGATCGGTTGCAGGCGCAGCGACTCCAGGACCTGGTGAGCGAGCTCGGGCTCACCCTCGAAGTGCGCGGCTTGCGCCACCATCGCCCCGCCGCTGACCCGGCTGAGGATCACGCGCTCGAAGTTCGAGGCCGCGCACAGCGCGGCGGGTGCGCGTTCCAGCATCGCCGACGGCACCGTGATCTCCCGCAGCTCAGTCCCGGCCGCGTGCGCCCGGGCCAGCCGCTGCAGGCGAGTCTCGTAACGGCCGCGCAGCCGGGTCATCGCCGCCTCGTGCTCGCCCAGCGCTTGAACCGCCTGCGCCCCCAGGCGCTCGCTGCATCGCGCAGCCAGGTCCGGGAGCCGCCCCGGGTCCCCGGGCTCCGCCGGCGAGGAACGAGCGCCGAGCAGCCTCTGGGCCTGCGTGCATGCGCGGGCGATCCGTCGTTCGAGCTCGGCCCCCGCGGGACCGTCGAGGATCGCGCTCACCGTTCGCCCCCGTCCCCTGAGGAGCGCACGAAGCGGCCCACGGCGTCAGCGCGGCTGGTCGCCCCGAGCTTGCGCAGGATGTTCTTGACGTGGTACTTGACCGTGCCCTCCCGGACCAGGAGCGCGCCGGCGATCGCGACGTTGGTATGGCCCTGCGCGACCAACGCAAGGACCTCGCGCTCGCGGAGGGTGAGCGAAGCCACCATACGCCGGCCCGCATCTGAGGCCGGCCGGCGGGTGTCGGGGATTCCTCCGTCGGACAGCCGGCTGAGCGCAACCCCCATCCACTGTGCCGCCGCCTGGAGCTCGGCCCGGTGCAGGGCCAGGGTGTGCCGCAGCACGGCTCGCTCGAGCACCCCGGACAGACCCTCGGCGAACCGTCCCGCCACGTCGGCGTCGAGCTCGTCGAGCCGGCGCCCGCTGAGCGCGGCGTCGGCGTGCAGGAGCCCGATCGTCTCACCGTGAGTGGTGAGCGGGGCGACCGCGTAGGCGTGCAGCCCGAACGCGGGCGCCAGCTCGGCCGGCGCCCGCGGGTGCCCGGCCCCGGCGCTGACCAGGCGGACCTCGCGCCGCTGGGCCACCTCGGCCTCGATCAGGGGGTAGGCCAGCCTGACCGGTTGCGCGCGCAGCTCAGCCAGCCGGTCGGCGGTGATCGCCTCCCCGGTCTCGGTCCACAGCGTCAACGGACGCAGTTTGTCGCCCTCCAGGTCGCTGATGAGGACGCGCTCGAACTGCGAGGCCCGGCCGAACTCGACCGCCGCCCGCTCAAGGATCCCCTCGGCGCTGGCGAGCTCGCCCAGGCGGCGAACCGCGTCCCCGGCCTGCTCGAGGGCATCCGCGCGGCGGACGTACTCGAGCTCGGCGACTTCACGCTCGAGCTGGAGCAGCTCTTGCAGAGCACGCTTCAGCGCACGGGCGTCGGGGGGCCGATCTTGGCTCGGCTCGGCGGTGATGGGCACGCGACGAGCCGAAGTGTATGCCCGCGGGCGGGCCGGATGGGTAGGGCCTAGGTGACGCGCCCGGGCCTAGGCCGCGTGACGCTCCAGCAGCGTGTAGCGGTCCACGGCGTCCTGGCCAACGCAGCAGATGCGCTCGGGCCGGCCGCCGCGCTCGATCTCGCGCCAGGCGGCGTCGGCGTGCTCGCCGGGAACGAGCACTATGGCCCGGTGCGCTGACTCCAGCAGCCACAGCGCCTCGGTCCCGGCGAGCGGGCAGCTCGTGAACGGCGTTGCCGCGCGCGGGTCGTGCGCGGGTCCGAACACCCCGAGCGAGGCCAGGACGCGGGACGTGGCCAGGCCGAGCACCGAGATCGCCGCCCAGTCGCCCGTGCGGTCGCGGACTTGGCAGCGCGGCAGACGGCCGGCGCGCGTGCTCAGATGCTCGCCCAGCCGAGCGCCGAGCCGGGGCTCTCCGAGCACGATCATCCGTTCGGCGTCGGCGCTGCACCACCAAGCTCCGCCCACGTGCAGGCAACCGCCCGGCGCCGGGACCGAGCCGGTGGCATGGCGGACCAGCTCTCGCAATGATCCGCTGCGGCCGGTCAGCTCGAGCTTGATCAGCTCGGAGGCATCGGCGATGCCGGTCGCGCGCACGCAGGCCG
>JALYZB010000275.1 GCA_030945945.1 Actinomycetota bacterium
GACCGTCGAACACCATCAGACCGACCCGCCGGACGTAGACGACGCCCGGCGTGATTCCGCTTGAGCCAAACTCGGTTGACCTCGGCCCCCAGCCACCGTCGCCTTACTGGCTGAGGCCTGCTTTGGCTCGGCGACGCACGCCTGCGCCGCCGGGAAATCCTCCTGGGGTCGGCGGAGATTCTGGGGCTCAAAGAACGAGGACGGACTCATGTCAACAGATCAAGGAGTCGGAAACCCGAGTAGTAATCGGGATTCGGATGAGAAGAAGCGGCGGGTGCGGTGAGGGTGGTCGCTCGCTGCATGCGAGAAGCCGGGATGACGACTGCCGCGGTCCGCAGAGTCGCTGAGCAGCCTGGGCATAAGGGAGT
This sequence comes from Actinomycetota bacterium, assembly GCA_030945945.1. The sequence goes on from JALYZB010000275.1 coordinate 369, forward strand.
TGGTCAGAAGCTAGGTTGACCAAGCAGAAATCAATGATTGAAAGCTCGCCCATTTGGGAGACAGGACCCGCGCAAATCGCGCCCTTGCCAGCTCGATGACGCCGATGGCTCCTAGGCGCTTGAGTAGGTGAACGATCACGACCCGTTCCGAATATCCGATCGCTCCCACCTGCGCGGCCGCGAGCCTGCGCTTTAGCTGCACCACGTCGCCCGATCTGGCGAGCTGCAAGTCCTGCGCGAAGTTCACCCAAAATGCGACCCACGACGCGATCGGGCTCAATCCTGGAAGCCGCCAAAGCCTAAGAGACCACCACTCATCCCTGTTTTTGTCATCCCTCATCTTCTCATCCGCGTCGCACCTGGCGACACTCCCGCAGCCCTCCGGTCAGTGCTGCATCCCCCCACCCAGCGTGACAGTACAAGCAGCTCTGGAGTAAAGGCAGCAGTTAGGACCGGCGGTCCGACTAAATGCTTACACGAGGTCCGGTCGCCAGATCCGAAATGAGCGACCGGGTCCAGGTGGCAGCTTTGGTTCCGCCAAGGCCGGAAGCGGAAGCCCATCTTTCGTGGCCGGATGGGCGACGATGCAGGTGCGACGGGATTTACTCTGGCGGGTCCACCGAGGCACCCGCGATCCGCGATGCAAGGCCCGGCCGGCGCCGGTGGAGTGCCTGCCGCGAGCAAGAGCAGGACTACTTTGCGCTGCTGAGTCCGGCCGAGATCAAAGCCTCAGCGGGAACCCGGCTAGGCTCAGGTGGCGGACATTCTGGGGTTTGGGGGTTGCGTTGGCGTGGTGCTGGCCGGGCGTGGGGTGGCCGTACACTCCGCACGCTATGCGGGTCGCGATCGTGTCCACCTATCCTCCTCGAGCCTGCGGGATTGGCACTTTCTCGCGCGATCTCCGCGGAGGGCTGCTTGCCGCCGACGGGGTGCGCGCGGTTGACGTGGTGGCGATCGTGCGTGACGAGGCTGCAGTGCAGGCGCCTGAGGTGGTCGCGCGAATCCGTCAGGATCGGGGTGGGGATTACGTCGCTGCGGCGCGCGTGCTCGATCGCTGTGGTGAGGACGTCGTCGTAATCCAGCATGAGTACGGCATTTTCGGCGGCCCGGACGGGGCGTATGCACTAGCGCTGGCTCGCGAGCTGCGCCAGCCCATGGTCCTGACGCTCCATACGGTCCTCGCGTCCCCTCTGGTCCATCAGGCCGAGACTCTGCGCGGGCTGTGCGAGGTCGCGACACTGGTGTGTGTGTTCACCGAGACCGCGAGGCGGATGGTTCTGGACGCGAAGTTGGTAGCACCCGAGCGTGTGCGTGTGGTGCCGCACGGCGCCCCGAAGGAGCTTCTGTCTTCGCCTGACGGTGACGGGCGCAGGCACCTTCCGCGCTTGTTGCGTCGCACTGGCCGCGATGTGCCCCACGCGGTCGACGCGAGCCGGCGCGTCCTCGCGACCTTTGGGCTGATCTCGCCGGGAAAGGGCATCGAGACGGCAATTTCGGCTATGCCTATCGTGGTGCAGCGCCACCCGGAGGCGCTTTACTTGATCGCCGGCCAGACCCATCCCGAGGTGGCCAAGGAGCACGGCGAGGACTATCGGCTCTCGCTGGAGCGCCTCGCCCGCGATCTCGACCTGGGTGATCACGTCCTCTTTGACGACCGGTTTTTAAGCATCGAGGATCTCTCGTTGATGCTCGGCGCTACAAGCATCTACCTGACCCCGTATCGCTCGCGCGAGCAGATCGTGTCCGGCGCTCTGACTTTCGCGATCGTCGCGGGTTGCCCGACGGTCTCGACCCCGTTCTACTACGCGGAGGATCTGCTCGCCTCCGGGGCTGGGGTGATTGTTCCCTTTGACGACTCGGACGCTCTAGCGGCGGCGGTCAACGGCCTGCTTGACGATCCCGGGCGCCTGGACCATGCGCGGCGCGCCGCGCGCGCCATGGGACATGAACTGACCTGGCCCCGGGTTGGCCGACAGACCGTTGAAGTGCTTCGCGAGGCGATCGCCCTCGGGCCGCCAAGTGTGGTGAGGCAGCCGCCGGCGGCAACGTTGCCGCGGGCACGCACCTCGCACCTGCTGACGCTAGTGGATGACGTCGGCATCATCCAGCACGCCGACGGTGTCGTGCCCGCCCGCGCCTCTGGCTACTGCACCGACGACGTCGCGCGATTGGTGATCGTTGCCCTCGGCCTGCGCAGGACGACGGGAGAGGAGGTCTACAACCGCATGCTTGCGCTCAGCATCGGCTTCCTCCGTCACGCGTGGGACCCTGAGCGCCAGGGAATGCACAACCTGCTCTCCTATGATCGCCGCTGGCTGGACGAGCCGCACGGTGGCGATCACCTGGGACGGGCGGCGTGGGCGCTAGGCGAGGTGGTCGGCGCACATGTGCCGCCGGCGCTGCTTGAACCCAGCCGGATCCTGCTGGGCCAGCTGCTGCCCGCGCTTGCGGCCCAGCGCTGGCCTCGCACAATCGCGTTCGCGATTCTCGGTTTGGCTCACGCCGATCCGGTGGCCGTGGGGCAGGACGCTGACGCGGTCATGCGCGTTATGGCCCAGCGCCTCGCCGGTCAGCAGCGCGCCAATGCGTCGCCGGACTGGTACTGGGCCGAAGACGTGCTGACCTACGACAACGCCCGGCTGCCCCAGGCACTAATCGCCGCGGGCGCACGGCTGGGCGACGAGCAACTGCTCCGCGACGGGCTACGTGCGCTGGACTGGTACGCGTGTGAGCTGGGCAGCAACGGCCCGTGCGTGCGCTTGGTCGGGCATCACGGCCGCCGCCGCGGCGAGCCTCATCCCGGTGGTGGTGACGAGCAGCCACTGGACGCAGCCGCCGTGGTCGAGGCCGAGATCGAGGCGTTCGCCGCTACGGGCGCGGAGATCTACGCGAATCGTGCCGCGCGCTCCTTTGAGTGGTTCTTGGGCCGCAACCGACTCGGGCGTTCGGTTCTCGACTTCGCGACGGGCGGCTGCCATGACGGCCTCGGGCAGGATGGGGTGAATCTCAACGAGGGGGCGGAGTCAACGCTCGCTTACCTGCAGGCGTTGCTCGCGCTCGACGCGGCCGGTGTGAACGCCAATCTCCCCGCGTGAAACTCGCGTTGCTAGGCCCGATCGCCTGGCGCACACCTCCCCGTCACTACGGCCCCTGGGAGCAGGTGACTGGACTCCTCGCCAACGGGTTGGTCGCGCGGGGCGTCGACGTTACGCTCTTCGCCACGCTCGACTCCGTCACGCAAGCAAAGCTCGACGGGGTCTGCCCTGGTCCCTACGAAGAGGACGCAGAGCTCGACGGGCGAGTGTGGGAGGCACTGCACGTCGCCCACGCACTGCGCCGCTCGGCCGAGTTTGATCTGATCCACAACAACCTCGACTGGCTGCCACTGGCGTTCTCAAAGCTCGCTCGGGCGCCCATGGTCACCACCATCCACGGCTTCTCCTCGCCAAGCATCCTGCCGGCATATCGGAGCTCGCGTAGCGCTTTTGTATCGATCTCGGACGCCGACCGCTCCCCTGAGCTCAGCTACCTGGCGACCGTGCATCACGGTGTCGACCCGACCGTACTGCCGTTCTCGCCCTCGGGGAGCGACGCCCTGGTCTGCTTCGGTCGTATCCACCCCGATAAGGGCACGGCAGAGGCCGTGAAGATCGCCCGCCGCGCCGGTCGCCCGCTTGTACTCTGCGGGCCTGTGCAGGACGAACGCTACTTCGCCGAGGACGTCGAGCCGCACGTTGACGGCGATCGTGTCCGTTACCTGGGCTCGGTCGGGCCGCTCGAGCGCGCCCGGGTCCTGGGCGGCGCCGCGTGCCTGCTGCACCCGATTTCCTTTGCTGAGCCGTTCGGCCTCGCGGTGGTGGAGGCGATGCTGTGCGGCACCCCGGTGGTCGCCTACCCTCGTGGCTCGATGCCCGAGATCGTCGAGGACGGAGTGTCCGGGGTGCTCGCCAACGGGATGGACGCCGCCGTTGCGGCCGTCGAGCGGGCCGTCGGCCTTGACCGCGCCGCGTGCCGGGCGGCAGCGGAACGCCGCTTCTCCGCCGAGCGCATGATCGATAATTATCTTCGCGTCTATGACAGCCTCTTCTGCGGCCACTAGCGCGTCGCTCTTCACTCGCCACCCCGGCAACCCTCTGCTCGCGCCGGAGCGCTGGCCCTACCCCATAAACGCAGTGATGAACGCCGGAGCCACAAGAGTCGACGGTCAGACCGTGCTGCTCTGCCGCGTCGAGGACCGCCGGGGCTTCTCCCACTTAGCCTGCGCCAGATCGCGAGACGGCATCTCGAACTGGGTCGTGGACGATCAGCCGGCTTTGGCCGTCGACGACCAGCACCCCGAGGAGGCGTGGGGCCTGGAGGACCCGCGCGTTACCCGCGTTGAAGAGCTAGGCCAATGGATCATCACCTATACGGCGTTCGGCCCCGGCGGACCAGGAATCTCGCTCGCGCAAACCGAGGACTTTGAAACCTTCGAGCGCATCGGGATCGTGATGACTCCCGAAGACAAAAACGGCGTCCTGCTGCCGCGCCGGGTGCTAGGCGACTGGGTGCTGTTCCACCGCCCGATGCCCTCCGTCGTTACGGGTGACATCCTGCTCTCACGCTCAACCGACCTCAAAACCTGGCGCCCGCCTGAGCTGGTGATGAGCCGCCGGCCGGGGGGCTGGTGGGACTCCGCGCGCATCGGCATGGGACCCCCGCCTCTGGAGACACAGCATGGCTGGCTCATCGTCTACCACGGCGTTCGCCACACCGTCGCCGGAGGCCTATACCGCGCCGGTCTAGCCCTGCTGGATCTCGAGAACCCTGCCCGCATCCTGCGCCGCTCCGAAGAGTGGGTGCTCGGACCCCAGGCACAGTTCGAGGTCACCGGTGACGTCCCAAACGTTGTCTTCCCGTGCGGCCTCGTGCACGACCAAGACAGCGACACCTTGTTCCTCTATTACGGCGCCGCCGACACCCGAATCGGCCTCGCCACAGCCCGCTGCTCACAAGTACTCGACTACCTGCTCAGCTGCCCGTCCGGCTAAGCCTGAACCATCGTCCCGGACGGTCGTCGATCTCCTGAGGAAGAGGGGCCATCACGCGTCATGGAGGCGTGTTGCGCATAACGCTTAGCGCCAGAAATCTGGCAGCGGCGAGGTCGGGGTCGGAATGAGCGACCGTCCGGCTACCTGCGCACGCGGCGGGACGCTGACAGTGACCATCGCCATCATCGGCTCGCATGCGGACCACGCGGTCGCCAGCGCACCCGGTCGGGCAGGGGATGAACCTAGCTGAGCTCAGCCGCTGACCGCCAGCGAAGTCCATCGATCGCGATCCGAACTGCCTCGAGCCCAGCGCCAGCATGGCGCCCCACGCAGGCGCGCCGAGACGCGCGGCGCCGATAAATCCGTGGACGATGCCAGCCAGACGATTTGCAGGATCAGCGAGACCTGCAAGCGCTCGGCTGCTTGCTGACTCCACAGCCATCAAGCACGATCCATGTGGGAGCAGTAGTCACGGTTGACGCAAAAATCTATTGTTGCTCCTGAGCACGAGAAGCATTGAAGTGGCCCAGAACGAGACGACTGGTTTCACGCAGGCCGAGCCGTCTGCGGGCTCGCCTTCTGGCTGCTTCGGACTACTCCTTCCGCTCAGTAGGAAACGAAGCAGCAGCCGCTCGCGCACGGCCAAATCGGCGACGAAGCAGGTGGCGCCCGATCTGCGCGCGGCTTCTTTCTTCCCGCGCGCAGCAGGGCATCTCGAGTCAGACCAATCGCTGGGTCGTCGACGAGCAAGCCCTGGCTGCTGAGCTGCGCGAGCGCCGCACAAAATGGGCGCCAAGACGATCGCGCACTTTTGCTGGTTGCGTGCTCGGGCCTGTCGCAGTCAGTTCTGGCTGGAGCCCTATGCGGCGCCTCGATAGGTGAGCGTCCGCTTGGAGTCTGAGACTCAGAGACGAACTCGGCGCTCCCTTTCCACTTTCAATTTATACCGCAGAAGAGCCTCTCATGATGGCCGGAACGTTGCCGCATACTCGCCGCCGCAACCGGAAACGAATTGGAAAGGAAGCAATAAAATGGCGAAGCGAGAGCACGCGGTGGTGATCGCTGGAGGCGGTCCTGCGGGGATGATGCTGGCGGCCGAGTTGGCGTTGGCCGCGGTTGACGTCGCGATCGTGGAGCGACGTCCGGATCACGTGTTGGTCGGGTCGCGAGCGGGCGGCTTTCACTCGCGCACGATCGAGGTGCTGGACCAGCGCGGGGTCGCTGACCGATTCCTTGCCGAGGGTCAGACTGCGCAGGCCGCGATGTTCGGCACGACCGTCCTAGACATGAGCGACTTTCCGACGCGTCACCCGTACGCGCTTGGGATCTGGCAGAACAAGATCGAGCGGATCATGGCCGCCTGGATCGCCGAGCTGCCGCTGCGGGTCTACTACGGACGCGAGGTGACCGGGTTCGCGCAAGACGACGCGGGGGTCGATGTTCGGCTGGCCGACGGCGAGGCGCTGCGAGCGCAGTATCTCGTCGGCTGTGACGGAGGACGCAGCCTGATCCGCCACGCTGCAGGCGTCGACTTCCCGGGATGGGAGCCGACCAGAAGCACCATGATCGCCGAGGTCGAGCTGACTGACGAGCCGCCGCGCGGAATTCGCCACGACGCCAGCGGCGTCCACGCCCTCCAGCGCCTCGAGGACGGCAAGACGTTTCGCGTAATCGTCGGCGAGCAGGAGCTTGAGCCCAGTAGCGAGCCCACGCTGCGTGATCTAAGCAACGCGCTGATCGCCGTGTACGGCACCGACTTCGGGATCCACAACCCCACCTGGATCTCGCGGTTCACCGACGCAACACGCCAGGCGGCAGCCTATCGCGAGAGACGAGTCCTGCTTGCCGGCGACTCGGCGCACATCCATTACCCGGCAGGAGGACAGGGCCTTAGCCTCGGGGTCCAGGATGCGGTGAATCTTGGTTGGAAGCTGGCTCAGGTGATCAAGGCGATCTCCCCGCAGAGCCTGTTGGACACATATCACGCGGAGCGCCACCCCGTCGCCGCCCGGTCGATGCAGCACACGATGGCTCAGTCCGCGCTCCAACGTCGCGACGAGCGCATGAAGCCCCTTGCCGACGTCGTTTCGGAGATCGCGACCATGAACGAGCCGCGACGGATGCTCGCCGGGCTCATCTCCGGCCTCGACATCCACTACAACCTTGGGGAGGGACATCCGCTGCTCGGACGCCGGATGCCGGACCTGGAGCTACGCGCGACGGACGGCCCGCTGCGGGTCTACACGCTGCTGCATGACGCTTGCCCACTCCTGCTCAACCTCGGCGAGCCTGGCAACTTCGACCTCGGAGCGTGGGCCAACAGAGTCCAGCTGGTCGAGGCCAGATACGACGGCACCTGGGAGCTCCCGGTACTCGGGGCCGTCACCGCTCCCGGCTCGCTGCTGATTCGCCCAGACGGGTACGTTGCCTGGGTCGGCGACAAAACGAGCCTCGATCTCAGCAAGGCACTGACGACGTGGTTCGGAGCAGCCGCAGCGGTATAGCCCAGCGACCCGCATCAACGACGCGCCAGCGAAGCAGGCCTGCGCGGACACCCCGGCTCTCACAAGAAGCGAAAGCGGCTTGGCGGCCTCGACAACGCAGTCAGCAGACCCCCTTCCACGAACGAACCGGCAGGTGAACACGCCCTTGGCGCCGCGCTGTGGGCGCCGGCACTTCCGCTGTAGATCCTCCGACGATCGAAGCGGAAGCTAGAGCCGCAGACCTGCTGGGGCGACGGGGCAGAAGCCGTGGAGAACGTGTGTGTGCCGCTGAGAGGTTTATGAGCAGCCGATGAGCCGCAGCATTTGAGCCGGCGCTTGCCGGTCATCGGAGTGCGCACCAATCCGAACTCTCCGTCGAGACGCCCCTTGCGGGGCGACCGACGCGGCCTGTCGGTTCTAGTGTGAGACGGCGGTAGGCCGGCCATCGGTTGATGATCATGGAGGTAGCAATGCGGTACCGCAAGCTCGGCAGTTCAAATCTGGAGATCTCGGAGATCTCGCTCGGGTCGTGGCTGACCTACGCCGGAGGGGTGGAGGCCGAGCAGACTCGCGCCTGCACCGCGGCGGCGTTTGAGGTGGGAATCAACTTTTTTGACACGGCCAATGTCTACGGACGCGGTGCGGCCGAGACGGCGTGGGGCGAGATCCTCTCCGCCCATCCGCGCGACTCCTACATTCTGGCGACCAAGGTCTGGGGCCAGATGTCTGACGACCCCAACGAACGCGGCCTGTCAGGGGCGCAGATCGCCAAGCAAATCGACGCGTCCCTCGCGCGTCTGCAGACTGATCACGTCGACCTCTATCAAGCCCATCGCTTCGACACCGACGTGGCGATCGAGGAGACGATCGAGGCGCTTCAGAAGGTGGTTGCCGACGGCAAGGCCCGGTACCTGGGGTTCAGCGAATGGACTCCGGAGCAGATCCAGGCCGCGATCGACATCGCCGGGCCTGATCTGTTTGTCTCCTCCCAGCCGCAGTACTCGATGCTCTGGCAGGCCCCGGAGGCCGAGGTGTTCGGGCTCTGTGAGGCCAACGGGATCTCGCAGATCGTCTGGTCCCCGCTGGGGCAGGGGGTGCTGACTGGCAAGTACAAGCCGGGCGAGGCGCCGCCCTCTGACTCCCGCGGCGCAAGCGAGTCGATGGGCAGCTTCATCGAGCGACTGCTCGATGACGACACGCTCGAAGCCGTACAGCGCCTGATCCCGGTCGCTGAGCAGGCGGGCCTGAGCATGACCGAACTGGCGCTCGCCTGGGTGCTGCGCCGCTCCGAGCTCGCCTCGGCGATCGTCGGCGCTTCGCGTCCCGAGCAGGTCCACGCCAACGCGGCCGCCTCCGGGATCGAGCTATCCCCCGATGTGATCGCCGCAGTCGACGAGGCCCTCGGCAACACCCCGGTCACTGGCCAGACCCTGGCCCCGCTGGCCACGGCGGGCGTCACCCATCGCTCCAGCACAGCGTGACCATGGTCGGCCTGGTGCCTTTGGAGGTTCGTTGTCGTGCGCGGCCGTTCGGATCGGCTGGTCGTGTCGGTCTGTTGGGTCTCGCGTTCTTGGCGAGTTCGCGGTAATGCGCCGGGGACCACTCGCAGGTCGCTACCGAGCAGCGGCCGGGATGGTGATCTTTGCGCTGGTTCCATACCTGGCGCTGTCGGCAGCAGTGCAACCGCTCACGCCGATCATCGGCGGCGATCTGCACATGAGTCCCACGTCGATGAGCCTCGCCTTCGGCATGGGAAACGCCGGCTATGCGGCGGGGACGGTGCTGGCGGTGGCGTTCGCACAGCATCTCCCGCAGCGGCGGATGCTCATCGTCTATGCGGTGCTGCTCGTGGTTGGGTCGTGCCTGGCTGCGGGGGCGCAGAACGCGGCGATGTTCTTCGCCGGGCACATCCTCCAGGGCGCGTGCACAAGCCTGCTGCTGATCGCCGCCGTGCCGCCGCTGGCTATCTCCTTCGGGAAGGAGAGGCTGCGCGAGACGGCGATGATCATGAACATGTGCATCTTCGGGGCCGTGGCGATCGGCCCGGCAGTCGGCGGCCTGCAGGCCCACGCCCACGCGTGGCGGCCGCTGTTTCTCATCGTGGCCGTGATCTCGCTCGCCGCGTTGGTGCTTGCGGTGCTGACCTTCGAGGACGTTCCGGCGATGGATCGGAGCGCGCCGTGGGATCCACGTGCGATCGCGCTCGCCGTTGCGGGGCCAACGGCAGCGTTCTTCGGTGCTTCTGAGCTGACCTCTCACCCGTTTTTGGCGCTGTCCACCGCCGTGCCGCTGGCGGTTGGCCTCGGGCTGATCTTGGTCCTCGTCGTATACCAGTACCGCGCCAAACGGCCGCTGTTGACGATCCAAGGCATGCTCCGTAGCTCGATGCCGGTCGCGGGCCTCGTCGTCGCACTCTTCGCGGCCGCGGCATCGGTCTCGGCGACCGAGCTGACAGCCGGCGTGCTCGCCTCGCGGTACGGGCCGATTCACGTCGGGTTGCTGTACCTACCCGAGCTGGGTGGCGCCATCCTGACCGCGTTTGCCCTCGGTGCCGTGATCAACAAGCGCGCGATGCACTATCTCCCGCTGGTGGGGATGGTCTTCCTCGGTGCCGGCATCGCGGTGTTCCGTGTCGAGGTTCCGTCCAGTCAGGCGCTCACCCTGATCGGCTCCGGCCTGACCGGCATCGGGCTCGGTGCAACAGTGGCGCCGGCTCTGTTCGTCGCTGGCTTCTCGCTGCCGTCGGCCAGTCTCCAGCGCGTGTTCGCGCTCGTCGAGCTGCTGCGCGCCGTCGCGGCGTTCATGATCGCGCCGATCTTCGCGCACTTGGCCGCCACTGTTGGTGGCAACGTGAACGCCGGCACCGGGATCGCGTTGTGGATCGGCTTGGGGCTGGCCGTCGGCGGCGCCGTGATCGCCGTGTTGATCTACGCCCTCAGCGGCGCCCGTCCGCAGACACCGGATCTCGACGAATTCCTCGACGGCGATTCGGCCGCCTGGCACTCGCCGCCGCTCCTGGCAGCGCTACGCTCAAGACCAACCAGCAGGGGTCTGGCGGACGAGCCAACATGAGCGCAGCCGCTGAGAACGCCCGCAATGACGTCCCGGTCATCGTCGCGTTCGACGGCAACAGCGCTGGCCAAGAACGCGATCGACGAGGCAGGCAGGTTGCTCGGCCCGCCGGCGCGACGCGATCGTCCTGACCATCTGGCAACCATTCGATCACGGCTTCATCCTGAGCGAAGAACCAAATTGGACGCAGCCGATAGTGCACAAGTCAGGGGCGTCGTGGAGTAGACCGCCGCAGACAAAGCCGCCCTCGCCGAGGCGGCCGGGTTCGTAGCCGGAGCGCCGCGATCGAGGTCTCACCCAACTGGAAGGGCACCGTCGAGTTCGCTCACGAATGGGCGACGATCGAAGCGTCGCGGCCGTCGTGCAGGGGCGGTCGCGAAGTTCTACGGACGGACTGCCTGCCTTGGAGTTTGGGCGATCATGACCGCCGCGGGCACGCCGACCGGCGCGACGGGACCTGCGAAGCTTTCTGGATGAGCGGTTCAATGATCGATGTCGCAACGCCGGATGGTGTTGCGGACTGCTACTTGGCGCGGCCGGGCGATGCTGGGCGTCATCCGGCTGTTCTGTTGATGATCGACGCGATCGGGTTGCGGGCGCGGATCGAGGAGATTACGGACTGGATCGCGGCCGCGGGGTATGTCGTTCTCGCTCCGAACGTCTTCTACCGTGCCGGCCGTGCCCCGTTGTGGGAGACGCCCGATCTCGCCGACCCGGAAGCGCGCGGGAGGTTCATGCAGTGGCTCGGCCCGCTCATAACGGCGTTCACCCCTGATCGGATTGCCGCCGACGGCGGGGCATACCTCGGCCAACTCGCCGAGCTCGCCGACGGCCCCGTGGGGATCACCGGCTACTGCTTCGGCGGGCGGCTCGGATGGACGATCGCCGCCGCGCACCCGGAGCGAGTCGCTGCGCTCGGCGGTTTCCATACCGGCCGGATGGTGACCGCTGAGGACGACACCCCGCACCTGCTCGCTCCCAAGGTCACCGCTGAGGTCTACTGGGGCCACGCCGATCAGGACCAGAGCATGACGCCAGAGAACATCGTCACGCTCGACCGGGCTATGGACGACGCTGGCGTGCGCCACACGACCGAGCTCTACGCCGCGGCCGCACACGGCTACACGATGTCCGACATGGGTGCCTTCAACCAGGCCGCATGCGATCGACACTTCCAGGCGCTGCTCGAGCTCCTCAAGCGCGCGCTGGGATCCTGAGCACCACGGGCTAGGGTCCGCCAGCCCCGCCTGAGACGACTGCTTTCTCATCCCGCCGCGGCGCCACGGGCGAGCGCTTCGGCAGACGTGCCGCTGGTCTGGGCCGTGCTCGTGCCGGGTTGAGTGGATCGCCTTCGGCCAAGTACCGACTGCGTGGGGAGCGCTGAGACGCACCACTGGCTTCTGGTTTCACGCAGGCCGAGCCGTCTGCCGGCTCGTCTTCTAGCCACTCCGGACTCCTGCTTCAGGTCAAGCGCGTGCCAAAGCAGGAGTGGATCTCTGACGCCCCAGTCGGCGACGAAGCAGGTCTCTCGTCTGCGCCGGGTGACGTTGCCGCTTACTCGCGATCCGAGATACCGAGGCGTCGCCCTCTACGGTCTTCGCCGAACGAAATCAGGGGGCAAGGCCACAGGGTGCTGCCGGGCCAGGCCACTCTCGCCTTTCCCTCGGTGCACGACTTCCGCTCTAGATCGGCCAGCGCTCCAGGGGAAGCCTTGGTCGAGTTTGAATCTCGCAATGAGTGCCCCTCAGGGCGTGAGGGCGAAGGTGACCTCGATCGTTGCGGTGATCTCCTGCTCGCCGGCCTCGACCGGCATGTCGCCCGATGAGGCGGAAAGGGCGATGAACTTGGCACCGCGCCGGGAGCCCGCCGCAGCCTCGGGCTCCGTGAGCCTGATGAGAGCCCCGAGGCGAGCGCCGACTCCCTCGGCGTATGCCTGTGCTTTGCGCTGCCCGTCCGCAGCGGCCTGGCGAGCCGCCTCCAGCCGGACGGGGTTCTCGGCTGCGAGCCAGTGGGGCCCATCGACGCGTGCGTCAAGTTCGGTTGTGGCCCGAATCACGAGGCGGCCGATCAGGTCAAGGGCGGTGAGCCGCACCGCGATCGCCGACTCTGCGCGATGTCCCAGGGATCGACGCCCCTCGTGAGTGTGGTCAAAGTCCTCATGGACGCTGACCCCGGTGGTGGAGCGGTCAGACGACGCGATGCCAAGCTCATCCAACAGGGCGACAAGAGCCTCGCTGCGGCGCGCAACATCCTCAAGCGCTGGGCCAGGACCATCCTTGAGCGCACTCAGGATCACAACCACCATCGCCTCATCAGGTTCGGCGCGCAGCACCGCGCTGCCGACGACTGAAACCGTCGGCGAAGCGCTGAAATCCGGCTCAGACTCAGTAGCTGGCATCAGCGACATCCTGCCAGGTCGGGGTCCAAGCGCAGGACCCTTCCGGCCCAGCCCGGCTTTCTGCTGCATCCGGAATCACGACGAGGCACGCGGGCAATGCCTCAGGCACCGCGCCGGTACTTCTGCTTCAGATTCCCCGAAAATCGAAGCGGCAGCTCGAGCCGCAGACCGGCTGGGGCGACGAAGCAGAACTCAGGTCGACGACTGAGACGCACCTTGAATCTTCGGTCGGTAGACGTAGCGCATGTCGCGGGCGCGTTCCTCGTTATGAGCGCCGTCTGTCTCCTCGACCCGGACGAAGCCGCGACGTTCGTAGAAGATGCGGGCGGGATTGTTTGAGGCGAACGTCCAGAGCTGCAAGCCCTCTGGCCGCAGGCGCTTCGCGAGATCGATCAGCGCGCTGCCGACCCCGCGCCCCTGCCGGTCAGGCAACACGTACAGCTGCTCAAGCCAATCGTTCCCGAGTGCGAGCAGACCGACGACTTCACCGTCAGATCTCTCAGCCACCCAACACTCCAGATCAAGTAGGACGTGGGATGAGATCCAGCTGCGTACTTCGTCATCTGGATGGATGTGCGCAGGGATCTCTTTGACCGCGGCTCGCCGTGACCGTAGCCAAACGTCGGCAACGGCGTCAGCGTCGCGAACGGTGGCCGCGCGTAGCCCGAAGTCCGTCACGTACCGATCCTAATTCGAACACCCTTTCCGCCGTCACGCGCATTCTCGGCGCCCGCGGCCGATGACCGGGCTTCTCCGTCGCCTCAGCCCAGACCAAAAGCAGCAGTCCCTACGTGGCTTCCCTGCCGGCGACCAAGCAGGTGCCGCGGATCGAGCGCGGACGTAAGAGGCAACATGCCTCCTTCCGCGCGATGTAGGTGCGTCGGCGCCACGGCCGCCAGACGCTCATCGCCGGCAAACGGGGCGAGATCGCCCGTCGCCGTTCGTACGCCTTCGGGGGTTCAAGAGAAGGTGCTAAAGAGACGCGCGGTGACTTCGGTACCAGCCTCCCGCTGCCATCTGCGAAAGCGTCAAGCTCCGGGTCGCAGCCCAGATGACGTCACCATTACGAGGCGGCGGATCGCGGCTTTGGAGGTCAGGGCGTTAGCGGCGGCGAGCGCGTGCAGGCAGTAGCTCGCGAGTTCCTCTGCACCGACGTCGTCGCGCACGTCCCCTGTCCCTATCCCGGCAGTGATGATGTCGGCGATGAAGTTGTTGAGGTGCTGCTCGGCTCTTGTGAAGTGCTCGCCTCGATGTAGGAGTGCCGCGAGCTCGGTGCCGTGGTGTTCGTGGCGCATCAGCGCATAGGCCTCGAGCACGGCCTTGAGCTGCTGGCTTGGATCGTGGTCCTTGTCGCGGATTGCGGTGAGGTGGTCCAGGTGATGGGCGATCTGTCGTTCATGCCAGGCGATCAGGATCGACTCGACGTCGGGGTAGTATTTGTAAAGAGTGGCCCGACCGATGCCGGCCGACTTGGCGATCTGCGACATCGTCACCGACGCCAGCCCGTGCTCGGCCACAAGCGCCGCGGTTGCGTCGAGCGTCGCGGCGCGGACAGCGCCGCGATGGGTCTCGATCGTCTCGCTCCACAGCCTGGGCACCGACGAAGCGTATGCCATGATCAGGCATATTACAGATTGACTTGACCGCGACAGAGTGTCTCGCTAAAGTCGGCACATGGCGAGCGACTCAGAGAGCCGGATGGGACCGAACACTCGCAAAAGACTGCTCGGACGCCTGAACGCCATGGTTAAGTCTGGACGCGTCACCACGAGAGCGAGGCCCTGGGAGCAGTTTGCGTAGGTGAGCCCGGAGGGCAGGCGAGTGCTCCCCGGCCCTAACCCGTTCGAGGACCGCGTCGGCGTCTTGGCGGGTCAAATCGCCCCCGTCGACGGC
>JALYZB010000323.1 GCA_030945945.1 Actinomycetota bacterium
TGGTCGCGCCGACCTGGGACTTGATGTCGTCACCGATGACCGGCAGCCCGGCCTTCTTGAAGCGCTTGTTCCAGTAGTCCTCGCGAGCGATGAACACCGGGATGCAGTTCACGAAGCCGCAGCCGGCTTCGAGGATCTGCTCGACGTACCACTTGGTGGCCTGCTCAGAGCCGACCGGCAGGTAGGAGACAACGACGTCGGTGCGCGTGTCCTTGAGCACCTGGACGATGTCCGCGGTCTCGCCGGCGGCCTTGGTGATCCGCTGGGAGAGGTACTTGCCCAGGCCGTCGTGGGTCATGCCCCGCATCACGGGCACGTTGAGCTTGGGCACCTCGGTGTCGAACTTCAGGGTGTTGTTCT
Source organism: Actinomycetota bacterium (assembly GCA_030945945.1). The sequence goes on from JALYZB010000323.1 coordinate 361, forward strand.
GCCCGGCGAAGATTGCCTCGGACAGGTCCTTGCCGACCTTGTCGACGTCAATGTCGAAGGCGGCCGAGAACTCGATGTCGCGGACGTGGTAGCCGCCGAGATCGACGTGCATGAGGCCGGGGACCGGTGCGTCGGGGTCGGCGTTGCGGTAGTAGTGCACGCCCTGCACGAACGAGCTCGCGCAGTTGCCGACCCCGATGATCGCGACCCGGACCTTGTCGTGCTGGTGGCGGCTTCCGCCGTTGCTAGTGCTCACGAAGCCTCAGTCCCTTCAGGATGGTGATGACCCGCTGGGTGCCGCCCGTCGGGTGTCGGGTTCGGCAGCGCTCGGAGTGTGTGTTCACACCTATCCCGTGGAACCGGTTTGGTTACGCCGTAGATGTATACCGTTCAGTTTATATTGCGACGGCACCTCAAACCCCGAGCTGTCCTTAGTAAACCGTACGGTATACCAATTGATGAAGCTCAGGCGATTGTTGCGTCCAACAGCGCCGCCGCGACGGCGAAGGCATCGGCGGCGGGCTCGGGGTTGTCGAGGACGGCCGACTGCGCGGCAGCCCCGGCGTAGAGCATCGCGAGTCGCGCGCCGATCCCCTCAGCAGGCCGCGCCCCGGCCTCACCGGCGACCTGGGACAGCCGCTCGGTGAAACGGCGCGTGTGGGCGGCGGCAAAGCGGTGGGCGGGATGCGCGGGATCCGGGAATTCGGCCGCGGCGGCGGTGAACGGACACGCCCGCAACGGCCGGTCTTGCTCCGCGAGCGCGGTGAACAGCTCCAGCAATCGTGCCCGCGCGGTCAGGTCGGTGCGGCCCAGCGTCCCCTCGGCGCACAAACCGGGATCGAGCTCGAACGCCCGCAGGTAGGCGACGACGACGTCGTCCTTGCTGGGGAAGTGCTGGTAGAGCGTGCGCTTGGAGACGTGCGCCGCCGCGGCGAGCTCGGCAACCCCGGTCGCGTTGATGCCGCGATCGCGGAACAGGTGAACCGCCGTGGCGACGATCCGGGCGCGCGCACCACGGCCACCGGACGTCGACGGGGACCCCCCCGAGGACGCGGACGCGACGGGCGTGGTGCGAGCGGGCATCGGCCTCAGGGTACCGGCCGATTTATGCGCGCTCTGGTCTTGCCTTCTGCTCAGTCCCGCCGCGGGGCTAGCTCTGGACCGGCAGCCGGAGCTGGCGGCGCACGTAGAGGATGCGCTGCACCGCGGTCACAGCACTGAGGATCGCCAGCACGTACACGGACGCTGCCAGCAGGGTGAAGTTACCCAGGGAGGCGCCGCGGGCGAAGACCAGCCCGACCGAGAGGATGACCACGCGCACCGGGCGGGTGGCCAGCCCGACCTTGCAGGCCACCCCGAGCGCCTCGGCACGCGCGCGTGTGTAGGACACCATCAGCGACGCCAGCACCGCGGCCACGACGGCGGCGACCGCCACCTGGTCGTGGCGGGAGGCGAAATAGGCCGCGACCGCGGTCAGCACGATCCCCTCCTCAAGGCGGTCAAGCGTCGAGTCCAGAAACGCGCCGAACGGCGTCCCCTTGCCCGACATGCGCGAGTAGCGGCCGTCCAGCGTGTCCATGATCGAACCGACGATGAACGCCACCCCGGCCAGGAAGAACAGGCGCCCGACGAGCAGTCCGGCAGCCGCGCAGTTGAGGATGAAGCCGGTCAGCGAGATCGTGTTCGGCGTCAGCCGGGACTCGATCAGCCGCTCGCGCATCAGTTCCTGGGTCGTCGGACCGTCACCCCGGGACCGGGAGCGCGGGCGGGGCGCTCTCGGGGGCGCCGGCGAGGTGGGCTCGGGCATCGCCCGAAGGCTATGGCACGGCGCTCAGGAAGGCTGTCACCCGGTCGATCACCCCGGGTGACTCCAGCCACGGCCAGTGGCCGGCCCCAGGGATCATCGCGAGCTCGGCGGCGGGCAGCGCTGACGCGTAGGCCGCTGCGAACCGCGCCGGCAGCCAGGGGTCCTCCTCGCCCCAGACGATCAGGGTGGGCGCGCTCAGCGCCGAGAGCCCGCTCCCGGCCCGGGCCAGCTCCGTGGCGCCGATCGACCGGGCGACCCGCAGAATCGCCCGCTGGGTGCCCTGATCGAACTGCTCCCACACCGCCTCGATCTGCTCGTCGCTCCACACCGCGGGATCGGCGACCCCGGCTCGCAGGGCGCGGCCGAGGCGACGCCGGGTGACCGACCCCATCACGAATTCGCCGATCCCGGGCCACAACGCCTGGCGCGCCACGCCCGGCCAGGCGAACCCCTCCAGGAGAGGCAGCGCATCGATGATCGCCAGGGCGCCGACGCGGGCCGGATGGCGCTGGGCGTAGGCGAGCGCGAGTGCCCCGCCCCAACCGTGGCCGGCCAGGGCGACCGTCTCATCGACGGCGACGCTGTCCAGGAAGGCCTCGAGGAAGCGCACGTGGTCATCAAGCGCGTAGCCGAGATGGCCACCCTTGGTCGAGCGCCCGAAGCCCGGCAGGTCCGGTGCCAGCGCACGGCCATGATCCAGAAACGGCAGCCAATCAGCCGAGCTGGTCGGGAGGCTGTGGAGATAGACCGCGCAGCGGCCCGGCCCGGGTGTCTCGCGGTAGAAGACAGGTTCGCCCGCGAGCTCGATGATGTGCTCGGTCAGTGAAGTCACGATGCCGCGGCCCGCCGGCGAGGATAACGTCCGCCCGGTGAGCACGAGCCTGCCCCGGACCTTGTGCCTCGGTGACGCACTTGTCGATCTGGGCGGTGAGCGGCCCGGAGCCCTGCTGACCGAGGTCGACCGCTTCTCGCCGCATTTCGGGGGTGCGGCGGCCAACGTGGCGCTCGTGGCCGCCGCGCGCGCCTGTGAGCGATGGGGCCGCGGTTGACTGACGGCCGCATCGGGCGCCTCCCCCCCGTGCGCCGGGTGCGTGCGGTCCGCGACCGGCTGGCGCTCGTCTACGGGCGGGTTCCCGCTGTGCCCGGAGGCCATGGCCATCCGATCGCCGAGCTCGTCCTCACCGTCCTCTCCCAGTCGACCAACGATCGCAACCGGGATGTCGCCTACCTGCGGCTGCGGGAGCGCTGGCCCGGCTGGGAGGAGGTCTGCCGTGCGCCCGTGGACGAGGTGGAGGCCGCGATCCGTCCCGGGGGCATCTCGAAGGTCAAGTCGGCGCGGATCAAGGACATCCTGGCCGAGATCATCGCGACCTCGCCCAACCACGAGCTCGGGCTCGACTGGCTGGTTGAGCTGAGTGTCGCGCAGGCCCAGGAGTACCTGTGCGCGTTGCCCGGCGTCGGGCGCAAGACGGCGGCCTGCGTGCTGCTGTTCGCGCTCGGGATGCGCGACGTTCCGGTGGATACCCACGTGTCGCGGGTCGGGACGCGGCTCGGGCTGTTCCGGGACGGGGCGCCCTTCCGTGAGCTGCACGACGCGATGCTGGCGCTCACCCCGCCGGGTGAGGAGCTCGAGCTGCACATGAACCTGCTGCGCCATGGGCGCCGTACCTGCCACGCCCGGCGCCCGGCCTGCACCGATTGTGCGCTGGCCCGGATGTGTCCGAGCGCGAGGTTGTTCTGACCATCGAATCGACAGTCCCCATGGGGTTCGCGCAGCCCCACGGCGGCCGTTGCCAACCACGATAGATCTGCTACGCTCTCACTAAGATTTTGAGACTCGAACAGGAGTAGACACAACTATGGGCAAGACGATTGGAATCGACCTCGGGACAACCAACTCGTGCATGGCCGTGCTCGAGGGCGGCGAGCCGTCGGTGATCGAGAACGCCGAGGGTGGGCGTACGACGCCGTCGGTGGTCGCGTTCACGAGCGGTGGCGAGCGCCTCGTCGGCACCGTGGCCAAACGCCAGGCGGTGACCAACCCGCAGAACACGGTTTTCTCGATCAAGCGCTTCATGGGCCGCAAGGAAGGCGAGGTCCGCGAGGAGGAGTCGATCGTCCCCTACAAGGTCATCTCGGGCTCAGGCGGGGACGCACGCGTCGAGGCCGCCGGCAAGGAGTACTCCCCGCCCGAAATCAGCGCGATGATCCTCGGCAAGCTCAAGGCCGACGCCGAGGCATATCTGGGCGAAAGCGTCGACAGCGCCGTGATCACCGTCCCGGCCTACTTCAACGACGATCAGCGCCAGGCGACCAAGGACGCCGGCAAGATCGCCGGCCTGGACGTCAAGCGGATCATCAACGAGCCGACGGCGGCCTCGCTCGCCTACGGGCTCGACAAGGAAGCCGACCAGACGATCCTGATCTTCGACCTGGGTGGTGGCACGTTTGACGTGTCGGTGCTCGAGATCGGCGACGGCGTGTTCGAGGTCAAGGCGACTGCGGGTGACAACCACCTCGGCGGCGACAACTTCGACAAGGCGCTGGTCGACTGGCTGGTATCGGAGTTCAAGAAGAGCCAGGGCATCGATCTCAGTGCTGACCCGATGGCGCTGCAGCGGCTCTACGAAGCGGCCGAGAAGGCCAAGATCGAACTCTCCACCACCCAGGAGACGCAGATCAACCTGCCGTTCATCACCGCTGACTCCAGCGGCCCCAAGCATCTGGACACCCGCCTTACGCGGGCCAGGCTCAACGAGCTCACGGCGGATCTGCTCGCGCGGACCGTCGCGCCGGTGCGACAGGCGCTCGATGACGCTAAGGAGAAGGGCGCGGCGACGATCGACCATGTCGTGCTCGTCGGCGGTATGACCCGCATGCCCTCCGTCCAGGAGAAGGTCAAGGAGTTGACCGGCAAGGAGCCGCACCGGGGTGTCAACCCCGATGAGGTCGTCGCCGTCGGTGCCGCGATCCAGGCCGGCGTGCTGGCCGGTGACGTCAAGGACGTGCTGCTGCTCGACGTCACCCCGCTCACCCTCGGCATCGAGACCAAGGGTGGGGTGATGACCAAGCTGATCGAGCGCAACACCACCATCCCGACTCGCAAGTCCGAGGTCTTCTCGACGGCGGAGGACAACCAGCCGAGCGTGGAGATCCACGTCCTGCAGGGCGAGCGCGAGATGGCGACCTACAACAAGTCCCTGGGCAAGTTCCAGCTCACCGGCATCCCGCCGGCGCCGCGGGGTATTCCGCAGGTGGAGGTCGCATTCGACATCGACGCCAACGGCATCCTCAACGTGTCGGCGAAGGATCTCGGCACCGGCAAGGAGCAGAAGATCGAGATCCGCTCCGGGTCCGGACTCTCCGATGACGAGATCAAGCGGATGGTGTCCGACGCCGAGTCCCACGCCGAGGACGACAAGCGCCTGCGCGAGCTGGCCGAGGCTCGCAACAACGGTGAGAACGCGGCCTATCAGGCCGAGCGCCAGCTCTCGGAGCTCGGTGAGACGGTCGACGCCGCCTCCAAGGAGGAGATCGAGACCGCGATCAAGGCGGTCCGCGAGAGCCTGACGTCCGAGAACGCCGAGGACATCAAGGCCAAGACCGACACGCTGCAGTCGGCCTTCCACAAGGTCTCCGAGGCGATGTACCAGCGCGCCCAGGAGCAGCAGGAGGCCGCGTCGGAGAACGGCGATTCTGCCCACGGGACCACGCCGGGCAACGGCGCTGCTGCCGAGGAGGATGTCGTTGATGCTGAAGTTGTGGATGAGGGCAAGAAGTAATGCGCGACCCACGGATTCATGGGATCCCGGAGCCGGCTGATGCGGGCTTCGGGGCTCCTTCTGAGGCCCCGGACGGCCCCGAGGTGGGGTCCCCGTCCGGCGCCGGGGATGCTTCGCGACCGGCACCGGCCGGTGACTCCACCCCGGGCTTAGTGCCGGATCCGGAAGCCCCGGCGCAGACCGCGGCTGGCTCCGAGGAGCCTGAGGCCGCGGGTGCTGCCGCTGGAGACCCGGAGCCCGAAGCGTTTGACGGTGACGTCGCTGATCTGATGGAGCGGGCGGGGAAGGCTCAGGAGTATCTGGAGCTGGCGCAACGGACGCGGGCCGAGTTTGAGAACTACCGCAAGCGTGCGGTGCGCGAGGCCAAGGCAGCCCAGGAGCGTGGGGCGACGAAGTTCGCGCTCGAGCTGCTGCCGGCCATCGACAACCTCGATCGGGCCCTGGCGCATGCCGCCGGCACCGAGGAGAACGGCGACGGATCGCTGGTCGCCGGGATCAAGCACGTTCACAGTGATCTCATCGCCGCGTTGCAGCGGGCCGAGATCGAGCCCTACTCCCCGGAGGGCGAGCCGTTCGATCCCCAGTACCACGAGGCTGTCGCTCAGCAGCCCATCGAGGGCGCCGCGCCCGGCACCGTGGTCGAGGTCTACCAGCGGGGCTATCGCCGGGGCGAGAGCGTCCTGCGTCCCGCGCGCGTGGTCGTCGCCGGGTAACGGGGAGGACACATGGCTGAGCGGCCCGACTACTACAAGGTCCTCGGGGTGGGCAAGAACGCCTCCGACGCGGAGATCAAGAAGGCCTACCGCAAGCTGGCGCGCCAGTACCACCCGGACACCAACGCCGGGGACAAGCAGGCCGAGGAGCGCTTCAAGCAGATCTCCCAGGCCCATGACGTCCTCTCGGACGCGGACAAGCGCAAGGCTTATGACCGCGGCGGGATGCTCGGCGGCTTCGGCACGCCGGCCGGATTTGATCCGTCCTCTTTCGGCGGCGGGGTCGGGGACATCATCTCGGACCTGTTCGGCCGCGCCGGGGGGGGCGCCGGGCGAGGCGGAGCCGGCGGCGTACGCAGCGGACCCCAGCGCGCGGCGCGCGGTCGAGACCTCGAGACCGAGGTCTCGCTCGGCTTCGATCAGGCCGTCAACGGCGCCCAGGTTCCGCTCGCCGTCCCGACCTCCCAGCCGTGCCCGAGCTGTAGCGGCTCGGGCGCCAAGCCCGGCACCAGCCCGCGGGTCTGCCCGGTCTGCAACGGCCGGGGACTGGAGTCCCAGAGCCAGGGGATCTTCTCGATGTCCCAGCCCTGCTCCAATTGCCACGGCTCGGGCACCGTGATCGACGATCCGTGCTCGACCTGCAACGGCTCCGGCGCTCAGCGATCGGTGCGCCGGATGCGGGTCAACATCCCCGCCGGAGTCAAGGACGGTAGTCGCATCCGGCTGGCCGGCAAAGGCGAGCCAGGCCTGCGCGGCGCCGACCCCGGAGACCTGTACGTGATCACTCGCGTGGCCGAATCCCCGGTGTTCAAGCGCAACGGCGACAACCTGGAGGTCGAGGTCCCGCTGACCATCCCCGAGGCGATTCGGGGCGGTGTCATCGAGGTCCCGACCCTCAACGGCTCCAAGCGCCTGCGGGTTGCCGCCGGCACCAAGCACGGCACCGTGCAGCGGCTGCGCGGCGAGGGCCCGCAGCGGCTCGGCGGCAAGGGTCGCGGCGATCTGCACTACCGATTCGTGATCGACGTCCCGGCGGCACTCTCCCCCGAGCAGGCCGCCGCGGTCGACAAGCTGTCTGAGGTGATGAACGGCAATCCCCGCGAGCAGCTGTTCAGCGCCGCCGCCGGAGGACAGGTCTGATGGCCACCCGGCGCGTGCGTGCCCGGGTCGAGGTGTCCACTGACCGCGGCGTGTTCATGATCTCGGTCGCCGCCGAGTTGGCCGAGATGCATCCTCAGACCCTGCGGATGTACGAGTCACGTGGACTGATCGAGCCCCAGCGCTCCCCGAAGGGCACGCGGCTGTATTCCCAGCAGGACGTCGAACGCCTGCGGCGCATCCAGGAGATGACCGCCGAACTGGGCATGAACCTGGCCGGCGTTGAGCGGGTGTTCGAACTCGAAGAGAAGCTCGAGGCGATGGCGCGCAAGCTCGGTGGCCTTGAGCGACGTGCGCGCGAACTGGCGGCCGAGGTCAACCGGTTGGAGAGCCTGCGCCGCGAGCTGCGGGCCGAGATCGTGCCCTACGTGCGCGGCGGCGAGCTCGTCCGCCACGCCGACTTGCAGCGGTCCGATCTCCGCAGACCCCGCGGCCAGAGCTAGCTGATTGATTGCACGACCCCGCGTGCCGGATGAATCCGGTTGATCTGCGCCGGATCGCCCTGCGTCCTTGACCGGCTTGATCAAGGGTGGGCGGGACAGTTCCCCCGGCCCCCACGCGGCCGCGCAATCAACCACCTCGGGCATCCGCAGGCCGACCGGCGAGTGCCCGAGCGCCGTGTGCAACGATCCGCGCCGGGGAGTGAGGAACGCTGAGAACGTCGAAGAGGAGTCACGCCGTGGTCACGCATCGCTGGGGTGGGAGGCACGCGCAACGGCTCGTGCTGCTCGTCGTCGCGATCGTCGCCCTGGCCGCGCAGAGC
>JALYZB010000337.1 GCA_030945945.1 Actinomycetota bacterium
GCGCCCCGAGACTCCGAGATCCCGGTCGACAGAGGCCCTGCCGTCGCGCGCGCCCGAACGGCACGGCAACCGACGTGCCATCGCGCTGGCCGCCCTGCTCGTGGGCGTGCTCGGTGTCGTCGCGGTATTGGTGGCCGCGCTGGGCGGGTCAGACTCCTCCCCCACCTCCAGCCGGCGTGCCGCCGCGCCGAGCCATCGAACCACCAGCGCCGCGGCCACCACCACGCGGCACCACCGCGCCTCGAGCTCCGCCAGCGCCAGCGCCAGCGCGAGCTCGTCCGCAAGCGCAAGCACCACCACGCCGCCCAGCGCGTCCTCGACGGCGAGCACCCCCGCCCCGGTGGCCACCGGAGGCGCGAGCGCCGACCAGCTCCAAACCCTCGGGCATCAGGAGCTGCTGAACGGCAACTACCCCGCCGCGATCGCCGCCGACCGCCGAGCCGTGAACGCAGCCGATCACTCCAGCGTCACCTACGCCTACGCGCTCTATGACCTCGGTGACGCGTTGCTGAAGAGCGGCAACCCGCAGGCGGCGATCCCGGTGCTCCAGCAGCGCCTGCAGATCCCCAACCAGACCCCCACCGTCCAGGCCCTGCTCAACCAAGCGCTGCAGGCCGCAGGCCAGGGGCCGGCGCCGGGCGCGAGCGCCCCGGGCAGCGCCGGCGGCGCGAGCGTGCCTCCCGGCCAGGCCAAGAAGCCGGGGGGCGGCGGCAACGGCGGTGGAGACTGACCCCGTCGGCGGGGTCTGCCGTCCCTCCCTGCGCACGCCAGGTTCTCTCGGGGACGGCTCGCTCAGGTTCTCTAGGCCGGCTCAGTCCCGCTCGGGCCGCCGGCTTGGCCCGGCTCGGGCCGCCGGCCAGCTGCAAGCCGACGACGATTTCTGCCCATGACCTACAACCCGCGGACCGGATTGGGACGTTGACGGTGTCTCGGACCACCAGGGGCGAGGGGCCCAGGGCCGACCAGGAACGGCTAGACCGAGAAGCCGGCCGGCCCGCGCCGGCCCTTGAGCTGCTCGCGCACGTCCAGCGAGGCCAGCACGGCCTCGGCGGCGTGACGTCCGCTGTCGCGTTTGGATCCGCCGCTGACCCGATCCAGCGCCTGCTCCATGGTGTCGACGGTCAGCACCCCGAACCCGACCGGGACACCGGTCTCCAGCTGCACATTGGTGATCCCCTGAGCGGCGCTTGAGCAGACCCAGTCGTAGTGGTCGGTCTCTCCGCGGATCACGGCGCCGAGGCAGACGACGGCCTGATAACGGCCCGACTGGGCGGCGTACTTGGCCACCAGCGGCAGCTCGAATGCGCCGGGGACGTCATAGCGGTCGATCTCGGTCACGCCGGCGGCCTGCAAAGCGTCACGCGCGCCGGCCTCCAGGCGATCGGCGAGCTGCTCATAGAAGCGGGCCACACAGAGTGCGACCCGGCGCTCGTCGGCCACTACGTGTCGTCCCGGTCAGCGGCCGGGTTCTTCTCGCGGCGCAGCATCTCCTCGTCGAAGGGCAGGCCCTGGTGGTGCAGGGTGTGGCCCATGCGCTCTCGCTTGGCCCGCAGGTAGCCCTCGTTGTGGGCGTTGGGGGCGTGCTCGATCGGCACCTGATCGCTGACCGACAGCCCGTATCCGGCCAGGCCCGAGATCTTCTTGGGGTTGTTGGTCAGGATTCGGATGCTGGTCAGCCCGAGGTCAACGAGGATCTGGGCGCCGATCCCGTAGTCGCGCAGGTCCGCCGGGAGACCGAGCTTGAGGTTGGCGTCGACGGTGTCAAAGCCCTCCTCCTGCAGCTTGTAGGCCCGTAGCTTGTTGAGCAGCCCGATCCCGCGTCCCTCCTGGCTGAGGTAGAGCAGGACGCCGCGCCCCTCGTGCTCGATCATCGACAGCGCGGAGTCCAGCTGTTCGCCGCAATCGCAGCGCAGGGAATGAAAGACGTCCCCGGTCAGGCACTCGGAGTGCACACGGACGAGCACGTCGGACTCGCCCTCGACGTCGCCCTTGACCAGCGCCACGTGGTGCTTGTTGTCGACCAGCGAGCGGTAGCCGACGGCCACGAACTCCCCGTACGTGGTGGGCAGCTTGGTGGCGACGACCCGCTCGACGAGCTTGTCGTGGCGGCGCCGGTACGCGATCAGATCGGCGATCGTGACCATGTTGAGGTCGTGCTTGAGGCAGTACGCGACGAGCTCGTCGCCGTGGGCCATCGAACCGTCCTCGTTCTGGATCTCGCAGATCACCCCGGCCGGATTGAGTCCGGCCAGACGGGCGAGATCGACTGACGCCTCGGTGTGGCCGGTGCGCTCGAGCACGCCGCCCGGTTTGGCCTTCAACGGGCGGACGTGGCCAGGCTTGACGATATCGTCCGCGCCCTTGGTCGAGTCGACCGCCACCTGCATGGTGTGGGCCTGGTCATAGACGCTGATCCCGGTCGTCACACCCTCGCGGGCCTCGATCGTGACCGTGAAGGGCGTTTCGTGGGCGCTCTCGTTTTTGAGGGTCATCAGCTCGAGATCCAGCTCGTCACAGCGACCCGGAGTGAGCGCGAGGCAGATCCACCCGCCCGCCTGGCGGGTCATGAAGTTGATCGCGTCCGGGGTGACGAACTGCGCGGCCATCACGAGGTCGCCCTCGTTCTCGCGGTCCTCGTCGTCGGTGACGACGATCATCCGCCCGGCCGCGATGTCCTCGATCGCCTGATCGATGCTGGCGTAGGTTGCCGGAGCGGTGCTCATCGCGACGCTCCGACCAGTCGCTCGACGTATTTGGCCAGCACGTCCACCTCCAGGTTGACGATCGCCCCGGGCTCGATGCGGCCGAGGTTGGTGCGTTCCAGCGTCTCGGGGATGAGGGAAACGGTAAAGGATGTGTCGTTCAGCTCGGCCACGGTCAGCGACACCCCGTCGACGGCGACCGAGCCCTTGACGACCACGTAGCGCAGCGCGCTCTCGGGGGCGCGGATCCGCAGCCGGCGTGCGAACCCGTCGGGAATGACCTCGATCACCTCGCCGACGCCGTCGACATGCCCCTGGACAACGTGCCCGCCGAGCCGATCGGTCGCGCGCAGCGGCAGCTCGAGGTTGACCTGGGTGTGAAGCGGCGCGTTATTGAGCGAGCTCTTGGCCAGCGTCTCGTTCATGACCTCGGCCTCGAAGTGGCCGTCGACGAGGCTGGTGGCGGTCAGGCAGACCCCGTTGACGGCCACCGAGTCGCCCACAGCCAGTTCGCCGGCCAGCTTGGTGGCGATCGTCAGCCGGACGCCGTCGCCAGAGCGCTCGGCGTGCGCGATCCGTCCCAGGTCCTGGACCAATCCGGTGAACATCAGTTCACCATTCCTTCAGCCGGGCGGAAACGAGCAGGTCATCGCCGACGCGCTCGCAGGTCAGGTCGGTGGCCCGCACGGCGTCGGAGATCGCGTCCACGCCCTCGCCCTCGAGCGGATCCCTCGCGGTGCGACCGCCAAGGATCAGCGGGGCCAGGAACAGGCGGATCTCGTCGATCTCTCCGGCGTCCAGAAACGCCCCGGCCAGATGCGGGCCGCCCTCGAGCAGGATCGAGGTGATTCCGGCCGCGCCGAGCTGGTCCAGCGCGTCCCGCACCCGCGCCGGCTCGTGCTCGCCTGAGGCGACGACCACCTCGGCGCCGTGGGTGGCCAGCGCATCGGTCGCCGAGCGCGGAGCCGCGCGGGAGACGACGATGATCACAGGGGCACCATGGTCATCGCTGACCAGCTGGGCGTCCAGTGGCACCCTCCCGAGGGAGTCGAACACGATCCGCCGGGGTTGGCGGCTGGGGGGGACATTGAGCCCTGCCGGCCGTTCGATGTCTCGGGCGGTCAGCTGCGGGTCATCGGCCAACGCGGTCCCGATGCCGACCGCGACCGCATCGCATTCCGAACGCCACAGGTGCGCCCGGCGGCGGCTGCTCTCCCCTGAGATCCACTTGGAGTCGCCGCTGCGGGTGGCGACCTTGCCGTCCAGGGTCATCGCGGACTTGAACATCACCCACGGCCGGCCGGTGCGCGCGAGCTTGCGGAACGGCTGGTTGAGCAGGCGGGCGCGGTCGGCGAGCTCGCCGTCGGCGCTGACCACCTCGATGCCCTCATCGCGAAGGATTCCCAGCCCGCGGCCGCTGGCATGGGAGCTGGGGTCATCGGAGGCGACCACCACGCGGCGAATGCCCGCAGCGCGGATCGCGTCCGTGCACGGCGGTGTGCGACCACGGTGGCAGCAGGGTTCCAGCGAGACGTACAGGGTCGCCCGGTCGAGGTCCCGCCCGGCGGCGGCACGAATCGCCTCGACCTCGGCGTGCGCCGAGCCGACCGCACGGTGAAAGCCCTCGCCGATCACCGTCTCTCCGTCGGCGAGCACAGCCCCGACCATCGGGTTGGGACTGACCTGGCCACGGCCTCCCTCTGCGAGCTCGATGGCCCGCGCGAGATGAAGGCTGTCGATATCTGATCCGGTGACGCTCATCGTCTAGGGGGAGAATAGTTCGGCGCACATTTGCCGCTGGTCATTCGGTAGACGCTGATCTCCGGTCCGGGCCGGGCGTACTGGGCGGGGTAGTAGTCGATCGACCAGTCAAAGCTGAATGGCACTGCGTGGCGGTTGCTGCCGAACGGGCTGACGTGGTACGTCAGCTTGGCCCGGTTGGCCAGCGTGGCGTAGTAGGCGATCGCGTTGGGCGCCACCCGCGGCTGGGCGAAGGAGCGCCCGGCCTGCAGCGAGCTGATCACCACCCAGCAGTAGCCGCTTGAGACATACTCGTCGAGCAGCTCGGGTCGCAGCGTGCGCTCGTACTGGTCCACGAGCACGAAGCGTCGTTGTCCGGCCGGCAGCAGGCGCCCCTGGGCATCGACGTTGGTCAAGAACGTCGGGTAACGCTGCCAGCGGGCGCCGCTCAGCGTCCACGGCAGCGAGTGGCCGACGTCGGCCGCCCAGTTGTCGGAGACGACCGGCTCGATCACCAGCTTGGCGCCGCCGGGGATATGGGCGACCATCCAGGCCCGGGCGACGTTACGAGTGTCGGGCCGGGAGAGAACCGCATCGTTGTGTGCCGAGCTGGCCAGGCCCTGGCCGAGCATCACGATTGCGGTCAGCGGCCCGGCGATCAGCAGCGGCGCGCGCCCGGTCCGCACCAGCCAGCGCACCAGTTCGGCCGCGCCGTAGGCCCCGAGCAGGGCGACGATCGGGAACACCGGCATCAGCCAACGCCCGAAGAAGCGCTGCTGGTCCCCCATGTAGAGGATGAAGGTGACCGGGGCGGGGACGAGGACCAGCAACAAGGTCAGCCGCTGACGGACCAGGAGCAGGATCGAGCCGCCCACCGCGGCCAGCGTCGGCGCCCAGCCCAGGCCCCAGGTGAACGTCCACAGGTAGTACGCGGTGCCACTGCCGACCGTGGTCCCGAGCTTCTCGGGGTCCGCGCCGCCGGCCAGCAAGGCCTGAGTCGAGATCCCGTCGCGGAATGTGTTGAAGTCCAGGACCGCATAGGGGTTGGCAATCACGAAGGCGACCAGCGCCACGACCAGCGCCAGCGCCGTGCGGCGTGCGGCGATCACGGCCGCCCCGCGCCCCCCGTCGGCGGCCGCGGCCAGCAGCAGGCAGAGCACCGTGTAGCCGCCGGTGTACTTGGTTGCCGCGGCCAGCCCGATCCCCACCCCGGCGATCACGTAGTCCCGGCGCCATCCGCGCCGCAGCACGCCGGAGACCCCGTACAGCGCGAGCGTGACCGGCGCCAGCGTGGGGACATCATTGAGCGCGAGGTGGCTGTAGAAGACCGGCAGGAAGGCGCAGGCGAAGATCGCCGCGCCCAGCAGCGCGACGGTGCGGCCGAACAGCCGCTCACCGGTCAGGTAGGTCAGCCAGACCGCGATCGTGCCCAGCACGGCGGCCACCACCCGGGCGACCACGTAGACCCGGGTCGGGTCGGTCGCGAACGCGCGGGAGACCGCGTCTCCACTGCCGAACCACAGCTCGAAGACGATGTGCAGCAGATACGAGTAGGCCGGCGGGTTCAGGAAGTACTGCGGGTTGAGATCGTGGGAGAAGAAGGCGATCGCGCGCGGCACGAAATGCGTGGCCTCGTCGACGTTGTAGCTGTAGGGCAACCCCTGGCGCAGGCCCCACAGGCGCAGGCCGAACGTGATCAGCAGGACCAGGCCCAACAGCGGGCGGTGCACGTCGATGCGGCCCGAGCGCATCCGACGGGCCAGCCGGCGCGCGCGCGCGCCGGCTGGCGAGGAGAGCTCGATCGGCTCGGCTTTCAAGGTGGCGGCATCCATCTCTGCACCCGAGTATCCCGCTACCGTGTGACGATCACCCGCCCGCCCGCCGCGCCGGTCAGACGGCCGGCCCGGCTGCGTCTCACCACGGCGGGCGAGCCCGACGAGGCCCATGAAGCTCATCATCCAGATCCCCTGTTTCAACGAGGAAGAGCAGCTGCCGCTGACGCTCAGCCGGCTGCCGCGCAGGATCGAAGGCTTCGCTGCCGTCGAATGGCTGATCATCGATGACGGCTCCACCGACGCCACCGTGCAGACCGCGCGGGCGTCGGGCGTTGACCACATCGTCCGTCTGACCAACAACAAGGGCCTGGCCGCCGCCTTCCAGGCCGGCCTGGACGCCGGGCTCAAGCTCGGTGCCGACGTGATCGTCAACACCGATGCCGACAACCAGTACGAAGGATCCGACATCCCCAAGCTGGTGGCGCCGATTCTCCGCGGGGAGGCCGACATGGTCGTCGGCGACCGGCAGGTCGATGTCAACCAGCACTTCTCCTGGCTCAAGCGCCGGCTGCAGCGGCTTGGCTCCTGGGTCGTGCGCCAGGCCTCGTCGACCGAGATCCCGGACACCACCTCGGGCTTTCGCGCGTATAACCGCGATGCGGCCCTGCAGATGCAGGCGGTCTCGAAGTTCACCTACACGCTGGAGACGATCATCCAGGCCGGCAAGCTGCTGGTCGCCGTTGACCACGTGCCGATCCGGACCAACGCCAAGACGCGCGAATCACGCCTGTTCCCGTCGATGCCGGCCTACGTCCGTCGCAACA
>JALYZB010000347.1 GCA_030945945.1 Actinomycetota bacterium
GGCTCGGGCCCGAGTCGGGCCGCGGCGCGATGAGTCCGGCCAGCTCACGGCCCCGCTGTCACCGAGTCCGATGTGGCGAAGCTCACGGGCCAGGCAGCCGCCCCTGACCTGGGCACGCGCGTCCGGGTCGAGCGCCGCCGCGTGAAGCGACTCGGACACGCGCTCAACCGTCGTCTGCGTGAGCTGATGCCCATCGGAGCTGAGCAGGCCGCGAGCCAATTCGGTCAGCTCGTCGACCGCGCCGCGCTCCCGTTCAACCGCAGTGCGCAGAGCGTGCGGATCTCCACCGCCGGTGAGCAGCTCGGACTGTGCGTGCTCGAGCCCGTCACCGGCGGCGAACAGCGCCGCGACCTGACGGCCGTGGGCACGGACCAGCTGATTGACCGCCCACGCAGCGACCGATGGCTTGCGCAGCGACGCGACCTCCGTGGCCTGCTCGCGGGACCCAGCCTTGCGCAACGCCTTGGTCAACGCCTCGCGCTCGGTGACGAAGCGCTCCAGCGGGAGACCGTAGAGATCATGCGGCTCGGTCACGGCATGTCGATCTTATGCCCGGAACCGGCGCTGATCGGCCCCGCCGCCCCAGGTCACAGGGCCACCTTGTCAAGGCGGACTCCGATCAGCGGCTGGACATGCTGCGCGCGGCCCCCTGGCGCACCGTCAGGTCGGCGCTGGCCACCTTGTAGCCGATCGTGTCGATGTAGCCGCCGTGGCCAGCGCGGGTTCGTACCGCGGCCTGCTCCGGCGTGACGCCAAGTTCGGTTAGGGCGCGCGCCGCCTGAGCGTCGAAGCACCGAGCGCCCAGCCAGCGAGTCGTCAGCGCATCCCCGAAGCCGGCGTCCGTCCACGCCTGGGCGACCGCCCAGGCGGCGCGGCCGGCGGGGCAGGCCAGCTGTCCGTGGCGCTCGATCGTCTCCACGCCGGTCGTCGCCGTCGGCTCGTACACCCTCACGGCTGACCGCCCCCGGCTCGCGACGCTCGGAGCACCGATTCTCCCTCGACGGTCACGCTGCCTTGGCCAGATCCCGGTCAAGCCGCTCGGTCTCTGAGCCGGTGACGTGGCGCACCGGGACGCCGAGGCCCCGAAGCTTGCTGGGCAGATCTACGCGCAGCCAGCACGAGAGCCGCCATGGCAGCGTTGAGACGATGATCTCGTCAAAGCCGCGGAGATTGAGCGCATCGGCCACCGCGGACAGCGGGTTGGCGTCGCCCACGTGGCCGGTCACGTCCTGGCCCGCCGCCTCGCTCAGCAGCGGCAGCGCCCGGGCCAGTCGCTCGTGGGCGGCCTGACGTCCCGCGACTTCGGGATCCACTAGGCGATGCAGGCCCTGCGGAGTGGCGGGGACGACGAGGTGGAAGACCGCCGGATCCCGGCGGGTGCGGGTGCGCACGGCGTCCCGAAGGGCGGCGTCTGATGCGGTTCGGTTGGCGACGAGCAAAATGCGCGACTGTGTCATGGGACCCATCTCTTGTGTGGATTGCCACGAGCACGATCGCACGGACGGGCGCCGCCAACCATCGATCTTCGCCGTGTTCACATGGATGAGAGTCGATGGGACGTCGAAACGGAGGGATGCTACGATTTACTTGTGGCAATCGTTGCAAACTTGAACGTCGGCTCGGCGAGTCCCACTCGATGCTGACTGCTGACGCGTACACGCTCAACCACGAACGCCTGGTAGCGGCCGCGCAGCGGATCCTCGACGACCAGCTGTGCTGCGGTCTGGAAGTCTGTGTTGACCCAGTGGCGCAGCGCTGGGAGCCGCGGGTGATCCTGCTGCACCGTCAGGCTGAGGATGTGGCCGCCGCGATCACCGAATGGCTGCTGCGCGACGGGGGTGCCGACTGGCGGCTGCGCGGTCACCCACGCAGCCTGTCCGGGCCTCCTCAGGACGTCACGCTGCTGATTCACGCCGCGGCCACGCGCCCGGCAGCACAGCGGGTGAGCTCCACCCCGATTTTCAAACAGAGGAGAACGCCGATGTTGGTGCGTGATGGCATGAACCCGATCGTCGTCACGGTTGGCCCGGCGCATACGTTGCGCGAGGCCGCCCGCCGCATGACCCGGGGTGGGGTCGGCGCCGCGGTGGTGTTCGACCCCGACCTTCCGGCCCCGGGCATCATCACCGAGCGCGACATCCTGGTCGTGGCCGGCGAGGACGGCGACCTGGACACCGAGCTGGTGCGCGCCCACCTGACCGCGAACCTCGTGTACGCGGGGGCGGAGTGGTCGTTGGAGCGTGCCGCCGAGGCAATGACCGACGGCAGATTCCGTCACGTGATCGTGATCGATGGAGCCGACGTCACCGGCATCCTCTCGATGCGCGACATCGTGCGCTGCTGGGTGTCAAGCGGCATGGTGGCCTCGATCTCGGCGCGGGGCCCCAGCTAGGTGGCCGGCACGGCAGCGGGCGCGCCCCGATCTCCGCTCCGCACCACCGTCCCCCCCAATGCGATCGCGGCCTTGGCTGTGACCAGGTGGTAGAGGATCAGTAGCTGGACCAGCGCCAGGGATTCTGAGCGGTACAGCTCGGTGCCGACCGTGAACTCGCCCAGCCGCCGGGCCCGCAGGTGGGTGGCGAAGTGCATGCGTTCCCAGATCGCCTCCTCGATGGCGGCGGCGTGATCGGCATCCATCCGCCCCGGGATGCAGAGCAGGCGCTCGCCGTTGGCCTCGTGCAGGGTCAGGCCGTTGCCGCTTTTTTGGACGAACGGCGTGAGGTCCGGATGCGGTAAGCCGTCCCGGAGCGTCAGCTGGGCGTCCAGGTGCGTGGGATCCTTATCGGCCTGCGCCGGGATGAAGCTGACCAGCATGTCAGCATGACGGCGCTGGGGCCGGATGAAGGCTTCAGAGTCCGGCTCGCGTCGATCCAGTTCGCCTAGTATCTGATCGGTCGTGTAGCCGCGGCGCGAGCAGTCGCGCTGGACCTTCCACTGGCGGCGGAGATCCTCCGGGGGGTTCAGATACACGCGCACGTCGTAGACGTCGAGCATCTCCGGCAGGTAGTAGCCAAGCAGGCCCTCGATCACCATGAACCCCCGCGGTTGGACATACACCGGTGCCGCGAAGGTGCCGTCACTGTGCCGGTAGACCGGCTTGAGGACCGCGTCCCCGCGACGTAGATGGGCCAGGTGCTGGGCGAGGATGTCCAGGTGGTTGCAATCCGGGTGCAGTGGCGTGATCCCCAGCTGCGACCGCTGCATTCGGTCATAGCGGTGATAGTCATCGGTGCAGATGTGGGCGACGTGATCCTCGCCGAGCGCCCGGACCAGGCCGCGGGTAATCGTGGTCTTGCCCGCGGCGGAGTCGCCGACGACGCCGAGAATCACCGGCCGGGAGTTCATCACCGCTGCGCGCGCCGGGTACCAGTGGTCACTGCTGCACCCCCGAGGCCTCGCTCTCGGCGGCCTCCTCGACCTCGGCCCGAGGCCCCTGGCCGCCCAGGGCGATCGCCGCCTTGGCGGTCACGAGGTGGTAGAGGATCAGTAGTTGCACGACGGCCAGTGACTCGGAGCGCTGCAGGTCGTTGCCGACCATGAACTGGCCGAGCCGTTCGGAGCGCAGATGGGACGCGAAGTGGAGCTTCTCCCAGATCGCCTCCTCGATCTCGGCCGCCTGCTCGGGCTGAATCGCACCGGAGATGTTCACCAGCAGCTCGGACTCGCGTTCGGTCACCGTGACGCCCCGCTGACCGTTGCCGCTGACGGGCGAGAGGTCGGGGTGGGGGAGGGTGTCGCGCAGGACCAGCTCGGCGTCGAGTGCGTGCGGATCGCGCGTCGTCCCCTCGCAAAAGGACACGACCACGTCGGCCTGGCGTTCCTGGGGGCGGATGAACTGCGCCGAGTCCGCTTCGCGCTTGTCGAGCTCGAGCAGGACCTGATCGGTGGTGTAACCCCGCCGCGACGTGTCGCGGTGCACCTTCCAGCGCCGGCGCAGATCCTCGGGCGGAGCCAGGTAGACGCGCACGTCATAGGCGTCGAGCAGGTCCGGCGAGTGGTAGCCAAGCAGTCCCTCCACGATCGTGAACGGCTTGGGATCGACGTAGACCGGGGGACCGAAGCTGCCGTCGCCGTGGACGTACACCGGCTTAAGGATCGGCTCGCCGGCCCGTAGGTGGCGCAGATGCTGAGCCATGATGTCCACGTAGTTGCAGTCGGGATGCAGCGGGGTGATCCCGCGCTCGGCGCGCTGCCGGCGGTCATAGCGGTGATAGTCATCGGTGGAGACGGCGGTCACCTGGTCGTCGCCGAGGATTCGCACCAGCCCGCGCGTCATGGTCGTCTTGCCGGCCGCCGAGTCGCCGACAACACCGAGAATGATGGGGCGCGCCATGTTGACTCCTAGTCGGTCTGACGATCTTCGTCGGTGTCGCTGAACACCGAGCTCTGGCGGATGTCGTCCGGTTCGATCGTGATCAGGTCGGACTCGGTGAGCTTGCGCTCAGAGGCGACCAGCCGCGTGGCCTGGCGCATCCGCGCCCGCTCGATCGCGTTGCGGATGCTGCGCCCGTAGGCGAACCGGGGTTGCTGAACCCGCAGAGCGATGTAATCGTGCAGGGCTTCGGTGCCGTCCTCGGTCATCTTGTAGCCCTGGCGGTCGATCATCAGCCGGGCGATCGCGAGCAGCTCCTCGACGTCGTAGTCGGGGAAGTGGATGTGATGCGCAACCCGCGAGCCCATGCCGGGGTTGGCCTGGAAGAACTCTTCCATCCGGTCCTTGTAGCCGGCCATCACGACGACCAGGTTCTGGCGCTCGGACTCCATGACCTGCAGCAGGACCTCCACGGCCTCTTGGCCGTAGTCGCGCTCGTTCTCCTGTCGGTGCAGGTAATACGCCTCGTCGATGAACAGCACACCACCCAGCGCTCGCTTGACGACATCCTTGGTCTTTGGCGCCGTGTGCCCCACGTACTGACCGACGAGATCATCCCGGGTGACCGATACGAGGTGTCCCTTCTCGATGTAGCCGAGACGGTGCAGGATGCTCGCCATCCGCAGGGCAACCGTCGTCTTGCCGGTGCCGGGGTTGCCGGTGAAGCTCATGTGCAGAGTCGGACGCTCAGTGCGCAGTCCCATGCTCTCGCGCAGTCGGTCGACCACGAGCAGCGCGGCGATCTCCTGGATCCGGCGTTTGACCGGCTCGAGCGCGATCAGGTCGCGGTCCATCTCCTCGAGGACTTCGTGGACCCGCGAGGTGCGCATGACCGACTGCACGTCGATGAGGCCGTCGGCGACGGCCGCGGAAAAGTCCACCGACGCCACGGCCGAGCCCGCCCGCGCATCCTTGTCGGGGCGTACCACTCGGCCCCCGAACTCGTCCGAAAAGGACGGGGAGCCCCGCTCGCCGCTCCCGAATCCCCGTGGCCGGGAGGGGGGCGGCGCGTGCGGGTCAAGCGGCCGGCCGGTCGTGTCAAGACCGCGGTCGGTCATCAGGACTCGCCGATCCCGTCGTCGGTTCGAGCTTCGATGCCGTTCCCCGGCGCGCCGTCGTGAGCGCCAGAGGATGAATCCCGGCCCGCTGTCGCGTCCTGCACGGCAGCCAGGTCACGCGTGCTGGCCAGGCTGCCCTGGTTGCCGTAGCGACGTCCCACCGGTTCCTGCTGAGCGTATCCTTGAACGGTGTAGCGGATCTGGCGATCCGCCTTGTCCTGACGGTCGAGGCGGAACCCGGGCTCCTGCGCCGGGCGGTTGACGATGAAGCTCAGCCGCGAGGTCTGACGGCCCAGTGAGCTGTCGTAACAGACCACCTTGACGTAGTGGTTCGGATAGGCCTGCCGGCAGGCCTCGACGTCGCGCATGGCGACGTCGGCCTCGTCGGGAGTCAGGTCGAACTCCGGCTGCTTCCACATGTCCCAGTAGCTGTTGCGCGGATGCGGGTCGTCGGTGTACTCGACCATGATCGCCCAACCGTTCTGAAGGCCGTAGCGCAGCTGCGCCTCGATCTCGGAGTCGGTCAGGTCCTCGAGGAACGAGAAGGTTCCCTGCGTGATCCTCATGACGGTCTCCCTTTCCGACGTCGGTTATCGGGTGGTCGTGGGCGTGGCCACGACATCCGGTGTGTCGGTCGACTCGAAGTCGAACGTGATGTCCTTCCAGACCTCAAGGGCGGCGTCGAGCTCTGGGCACCCCCGGGCGGCATCGCGCAGGATGTCAGGACCCTCGGTGTAGTAATCCTGGCCCTCGTTGCGGGCCTTGATCATCGCCTCGACGGCGACACGGTTGGCGGTCGCGCCGGCGGCGATCCCCATCGGGTGCCCGATCGTGCCGCCGCCGAATTGCAGAACCACGTCTTCTCCGAGGTAGTGCAGCAGCTGATGCATCTGCCCGGCGTGGATGCCACCGGAGGCGACCGGCATCACCGGGGCCAGCGACGCCCAGTCCTGGTCGAAGTAGATGCCGTGGGCCGGATTGGCGTGGTTGAAGCGCTGGCGACAGACGTCGTAGTAGCCCATGATCATGTTCGGGTCGCCCTCCAGCTTGCCCACAATGGTGCCGGCGTGGATGTGATCGACCCCGATCATCCGGCACCACTTGGCGATCACCCGAAAGCTCACGCCATGGATCTTCTGGCGGGTGTAGGTCCCGTGCCCGGCGCGATGCAGATGCAGGATCATCCCGTTGCGCCGCGCCCACTTGGACATTGACTGCATCGCCGTGTAGCCGACGGTGAGGTCCATCATGATGATCACGCTGCCGATTTCCTTGGCAAACTCGGCACGCTCGTACATGCTCTCCATGTCCGCCGCGGTCACGTTCATGTAGTGGCCCTTGATCTCGCCGGTGGCGGCGGACGCCCGGTTGACAGCCTCGATCGCGTGCAGGTACCGGTCGCGCCAGCGCATGAACGGCTGCGAGTTGATGTTCTCGTCGTCCTTGGTGAAGTCAAGCCCACCGCGCAGCGCCTCATAGACCACGCGTCCGTAGTTCTTAGCCGACAGTCCGAGCTTGGGCTTGGTCGTGGCTCCGAGCAGCGGGCGCCCGAACTTGTCCAGATACTCGCGCTCCATGACGATCCCGTGCGGCGGCCCCTGGAAGGTCCTCAGATAATGCGGCGGGATCCGCATATCCTCGAGCCGCAGCGCCTTGAGCGCCTTGAACCCGAACACGTTGCCGATGATCGACGAGGTCAGGTTCGCGATCGAGCCCTCCTCGAAGAGATCGATGTCGTAGGCGATCCGAGCGATGTACTGACCCTCGATCCCCGGCACCGGATCAAGCTGATAGGCCTTGGCCTGGTAATGCTCGTGCGGCGTCAGGCGGTCGGTCCAGACAACCGTCCAGGTCGCCGTCGAGGACTCGCCGGCCACCGCGGCGGCGGCCTCGATCGGATCCACCCCCGGCTGCGGGGTGATCCGAAACGCGCACAGGATGTCGGTGTCCTTGGGCACATAGTCCGCGTCCCAGTAGCCCATCTCGGCGTACGGAGTGACGCCCGCAGCCCAGCGATCCTTCTTCTGGGTGGGGTGTGAGTCTTCGGTCAGCGCCATCTCGGGGGCCTTTCGATCGAATCGCGTCACCGAAGAGTAGGGCCGAGCGATATAGAAGCCTAATATCTTTTTCACATGAACGCATAGGGTGGCTCCTATGGTTACCTACGGGATGGGCTGCATCCGAGCTTCGAGTTCAGGCCGCAGCGACCATGAAGTAAACCGTTATCAATCGAATTGAATCTTTGCTGGTTCATGTATGTGTTGCCCCGTATCGTCGTCGGATGCACAGCGCACTCCTGCAGGGTGACGCGCGCGCCGATGTTGAGCTGCTGGGGGGTCTTGAGCCGGTTGCGGTGATGGCGACCCGCGCGGCCGCGCTAGCGTGCCAGTCCTGGGTCGGCCGCGGCAACGGCATGGAAGCCGACGGGGCGGCCACCGCGGCCATGCGCGCCGCGCTCTCTCGCGCTCCCGGTATGGGAACGGTCGTGGTCGGCGAGGGGGCCAAGGACAAGGCTCCGATGCTGTTCGACGGAGAGCAACTGGGCGCCGATGCGCGATTTCGGTTCGACATCGCCGTTGATCCCCTCGAGTGCACCAACCTGTGCGCCCGCGGGCTCCCCGGCTCGCTCGCCACGATCGCCTTGGCCGGCCCCGGGACGATGGCGTCACTGGCGGCGGCGCACTACATGGAGAAGCTGGTCGGCCCCCCGGCCCTGTGCAGCGTTCTCGACCTTGCGGTGTCACCCGAGACAAACCTCCAGCGGGCTGGCGAAGCACTTGACCGGCCGGTGAGCGAGCTGCGCGTGGTGGTCCTTGACAAGCCTCGCCACGCCAGCCTGATCGAGCGCCTTCACCGGGCCAGAGCCCGCGTGATCACCCCGCCCGACGGTGACGTCGCCGGTGCGCTGGCTGCGCTGCTGCCGGTTGGAGAGGCGGACCTGCTGATGGGCATCGGTGGGACTCCCGAAGGCGTCATGACCGCGTGCGCAGTCGCCGCCCTGGGCGGCTTCATGCAGGTCCGGCTGGCACCCCAGCGGCCCCAGGAAGCCCGAGCGGCTGCGGCCGCGAGGCTCAGCACGGAGCGAATCTACGAACTCCATGAGCTCGTGAGCGGGGAGAGCTTGTTCGC
This sequence comes from Actinomycetota bacterium, assembly GCA_030945945.1. The sequence goes on from JALYZB010000347.1 coordinate 8,560, forward strand.
TGCCACCGGTGTCACCGGCGGCACGCTGCTGCGGGCACCGTGGCAGCAGGGGGGCCACACGTGCACCGAGTCGATCGTTATCCGCGCCGGGACAGTCCGGCACGTGATTGACGCCAGCGTCCGATCTCCCGCTGCGGCGCGAGACGTTATGTCAGCAATCCGGATAGGAAGGCAATGACCGAACAGCAACAACAGGCGCTGGCAGCGACCGCCCGTGAGCTGGTGCGCCCGGGCCGGGGAATCCTCGCTGCTGACGAGAGTAATCCGACGATGAGCAAGCGGCTGCTCGCGGTGGGCGCCGAGTCGACACCCGAGTCGCGGGGGCGGTTTCGTGAGCTGCTGGTCACCACGTCCGGTGCTGCGGATCGGATCAGTGGCGTGATCCTGTATGACGAGACGATCCGTCAGACGTCGTCGGGGGGGCTCTCGTTTCCCGAGCTGCTTCAGACCCGCGGCATGCTCACCGGGATCAAGGTCGACACGGGGGCCAAGCCGCTCGCCGGGGCCGACGGCGAGACGATTACCGAAGGCCTCGACGGACTGCGCGAGCGCCTGCGCGCATATCACGAGCTGGGGGCGCGCTTTGCCAAGTGGCGGGCGGTGATCACGGTGGGTGATGATCTGCCGAGCCGTTACTGCGTGGCCGCCAACGCGCACGCGCTGGGTCGCTACGCCGCGCTGTGTCAGGAGGCGGGTGTCGTGCCGATTGTCGAACCCGAGGTGCTGATGCAGGGCGCTCACTCGATCGCGCGCTCCGAGCAGGTCACCCGAGACGTGCTGCGAGCGGTGTTCGCCGAGCTGCTCGACCAGCGGGTGGCGCTCGAGGCGATTGTGCTCAAGCCGAACATGGTTCTGGCGGGCTGCGACTGTCCGCAACCGGCCGGCATCGCAGAGGTCGCGCAGCGTACGCTCGCGGTGCTGAGCGAGGTCGTTCCGGCCGCCGTCCCGGGGGTCGCGTTTCTCTCCGGCGGGCAGAGCGATGAGCTGGCCAGCGCGCATCTGAACGCGCTCAACGGCGCCGTGGCGCCCTGGGAGCTGACCTTCTCCTACGGTCGCGCGCTGCAGGCCACGCCGCTGAAGATCTGGGCCGGGGACGAAGGCAACGCAGCGGCGGCCCGGGCGGCCTTTGCCCATCGCCTTCGCTGCACCGGGGAGGCCCGTGCCGGGCGCTACCGCGCCGCCCTGGAGCAGGAGCTCGCCGCCGCGTGATCGACGTCGCCCTGACACCGGCGGACCTGCGGTCCACCCGGGTCATCGTCGTCGTGGACGTTCTGCGAGCGACCTCCACGATCACGCAGGCGCTGGCCGCGGGCTATGAGAAGGTGCTCTGCGCCGACAGCCTGCCACGCGCGCTGCTGCTGCGCGCCGAAGGACGCGTGCTTGCCGGGGAGCGGCAGTGCGTGATGCCGGTTGGGTTTGACCAGGGCAACTCTCCGCTGGACGCGGCGCGCTGCGCGGGTCGCGAGCTCGTCCTGGCCACGACCAACGGAGCTCCGGCGATCGTGGCGGCGGGACGGTGCGCTCCGCGGGTGCTGCTGGCCTGCCTGCTCAATCTCAGCGCGGTGCTGCGGACCCTGTCCGCGAGCGCCCGTCATGGCGAGCTTGATCTGCAGATCGTCTGCTCGGGGACCGACGGGGCGCCCGCGCTCGAGGACAGCTATCTCGCGGGGCGGATATGCGCCGCCCTGCCGGGCCCCCGGTCCGACGCCGCGCTGATCGCCCAGGCCGTCTCACGCCGGTATTTGGCCCCCTTTGAGGCTCTGGACGCGAGCGCGAACGCCGCGGTTTTGCGGGCCGCCGGCCTGGCCGATGACATCGCTTACTGCGCGCTGGAGTCCACTCTCGATCTCGTGCCGCACGCATTACCGGCCCGGGACGGTGTCGCAGTGGTCAGCGCCGGGACGACGGATGCGCGGTCCGGATCAGTCGTGAGTCTGCGCACGCGCCGCGAGACGCGCGAACGCGACGAACAGCTCGACCGGCGGCCGCACCGGTCCGACGGCCGCGCGGAGCACGAACCAGGACCGCTTGGCGGGTCCGTCGCTGAGCCTGATCTCTCCCAGCCATCCCGAGGCCAGGTCCACCTCGACCGCGGCTCGGGAGAGCAGGGACACACCCAGCCCGGCGTGCGCGGCTTGCTTGATGGCGCCGTTTGACCCGAGCGTCAGGGTCGAGGGATGCAGTGCGCGGTTGGTGAGGAACTGCTCGTTGAGCGTCCTCGTCCCGGAGCCCGGCTCCCGCAGCAGCCAGCGCCGGTCGGCCAGCTTGACGGCCTCCAGCCGCGCGGGGCGCGTGGCCGGATCATCGGGCGCGGTGATGCAGACAATCTCGTTGTCGGTCAGGCGCTCGGCGATCAGGCGATCGTCCGCCGGCGGTTTGCCGGAGATCGCCACGTCGGCTGAGTGGTTGAGCACCCGCTCGAGCACCTCGTGCCGGTTGCCGACCGCCAGCGTCAGCTCGATCTCGGGGTGCTGATCGGCGAACTTTCGCATCAGGGGCGGGACGAACGACTCGGCCGCGGTCGTCACGGCGATGATCTGCAGCCGGCGGGCCTCGAGGTCGGCAGCCTCTCGGGCGGCCTGGCGGCCCTGATCGAGCAGTCCGATCACGTCCGCCGCGTAGGGCGCGAAGGCGGTCCCCGACGCCGTCAGGCGGATCCCGCGCCCGGAGCGTTCAAACAGCTCGCATCCGAGCTCGCGTGCGAGCGCGGCCAGCGCCGAGGAGACCGACGGCTGAGTCACGACCAACTCATCTGCGGCCCCGGTCACGGATCCGCTCCGGATGACGGCCAGCATCGTTCTCAGCTGCGTGACTGTCATAGACATCCTTCTAATGGTACTGGGAGGGCTATTGAGCCTGCTGAGCCAATCGTGCGGCGGGCATCCCCACCCCTTGACGAGCCATATGAGGCGCTCCGAGCCTGCGCGTCGGCGTGGGCCGAGGCTGACGTGCTGGCCGATGGCGAGCTGGTCGGGAAGTTCGCCTCGACCGGATTCGGGTCGCTCGTCGGAGTGCGGCGGCCCCGGTGTTCGAAGGACTGCGGTCACGGTCACCTCGCGCAACACTGCTGTAGCACTCCAGCAGGCCCGTCCAAGGCGCGCTGCGCACGAGCCGGTTTCCGCGGTAGCGAGCCCTCGGGTAGGGCAAACTTGCGGGATGCCAGGCACGACGGCGTGGGTTCTCGCCGACCAACTGACCATGTCCAATCCAGCGCTCGACGGGGCCGACCGGGTGCTGATGGTGCAGAGCTCCGGTGCGCTGCAGGCCAAACGGTTTCATCGCCAGAAGCTGCATCTGGTCCTGGTCGCGATGCGGCACTTCGCCCGTGAGCTGGAGCGCCGCGGCCTCATTGTCGACCACGTCCGCGCGGAGAGCCTGGGGGGTGGGTTGCGCCGGCACGTGCGCTGCCACCGACCGGAGCGAGTTCTGCTGATGGCGCCGAAGAGCGCCGCCGGGCGGGTGGCCCTGGCGAACCTTCCGCGGGTGCAACTGCTGCCCGACGCGATGTTCCTCACCGATGCGGAGGAGTTCAGCCGGTGGGCAGCACCGCGTGGCCGCCTGGTGATGGAGGACTTCTACCGCGTCCAGCGCCGGCGGCTGGGGCTGCTGATGGA
>JALYZB010000378.1 GCA_030945945.1 Actinomycetota bacterium
TCTCTGAGGACCGTCCTCGGCGGATCTGTTGTCGCACCGCAGCAGGATTTGCTCTACAAGTGTTGACAGACCTCGGTGGCGGCCTATATCAGCTGCCAGAGGTTGAACGACATAAGAGAAGCGGCTCATCTGTTAGGGGGGCCCGGGGCCTGTAACTGGTGCGGGGTTGGTTGTTGGAGCGACCCACCGCCTTGAGTAGAGGCTCAGAGAGACCCCGGGCTCGCACCACCTGATCCTCATCTTTTTGCCGAGCCGCGTGGCGATCACGGAAAGGAGGTCAACAGCGAATGTCCGTTCGTCGCCGGTGGCGCATCGCGTGGGTGCGCCGTAGCGTTGAGTCACCTATGTGGCGTGCGGTCGTGCTGCCACGCGCCCGCTTTGCCGGCTGATCGCGAGCACGACCGGCCCGCCGCCATGAACAACATGACAAACGGCAGCTTGCCGCCCTGCTCGCCGATTCAGAGCGGGGCGGCGCGCCACATACTGTCTGGCGGCCTGTGATGTCTGCCGACGCCGATCGCATCAGCCAGCAGGAGAGCGAGACGATCGAGACCGACTCGCTTGACGCTCGAGCGCTTGACCAGCAGCTCTCAAGCGATCTGCGCCGCGGTCGGCTTGAAGCGCCGACCAGTTCAGCGGGGCCGCTGCGAGAGCTTGGAGAGCGGCCGCGGTTGCCGGCCGCGACCGAACGGCGGCTCGTGCAAGCAGCCAAGGGTGGAGATCGGCGCGCCAGGGGGGAGCTGGTCGAAGCGTTTTTGCCGTTGATCGCCGGGGTCGCGCGTGTGTATCGCGGCTCTCCGTCGATCACCCGCGTGGAGCTGATGCAGGAGGGGGTGGTTGGTCTGCTGCGTGCTCTGGAGCGCTATGACCCGGCGTTGGGAGTTCCGTTCTGGGGATACGCGACGTGGTGGGTGCGTCAGGCGATGCAGCAGCTGATCGCTGAGCTGACCCGTCCGACGGTGCTGTCTGATCGTGCGTTGCGTCACCTCGCGCAGCTCAAGCGCGCGCACGGTGACCATCTGCAAGCTCACGGGCAGGAGCCGACCAGCGATCGGCTCGCGGCCGACACCGGTCTTAGTCACGGGCAGGTCGGTGAGCTACTCGCGCTGGAACGGACCCCGCAATCGATCGACGAGCCGGTCCAGGGCGCTGACGGTCAGCTTGGGGCGTTCGGTGAGCTGCTCGCCGACCCGCTCGCCGAAGATGCGTACGAGCAGCTGCTGGATTACGCAGAGATCGAACAGGTCCGGGCGCTGCTGGGCAGTCTCAACGAGCGCGAGCGCACGATCCTCCGCGCCCGCTACGGGCTCGATGGCGACGAGCAGTCGCTAAGGGACATCGGTGAGCGGATTGGCCTTTCCGGTGAGCGGGTGCGCCAGATCGAGAATCGCGCGCTCGGCAAGCTGCGCGCCGCCACAACCCGGTCCGCCGCCACCGACGAAAGTTGACGGTCCGGCCCGGCGGCCTATTGCTCAGACTGAAAGCGCAACACACGTCGGAGGTGAAAGTGATGCATGTTCTTCATCGCCCCCATCTGCCGCGCCTGATTAGCGTCAGCATCGCCGCGGCGGTCCTCGCGATCGTGATCTCGCTCGCGCTCGCCGCCAGCATCAACCCCTCCAGTGAGCCCAGCATTACGGGCGTGTTCGCCCGCCAGAGCGCTCCCGCACCGACGAGCGTCGTGCCCACACACACGCCACGCTGGGCGAGCCGCCCGTTCACGAGCCTGCTCAGCCAGCCGCTGCCGGCACCCTGGCTGACCGCACGCCCCTAGCCGCGATCGCGGCCGGTCGCGAGAGCTGACCGGCGGGCGGTGCTGATGGCCCACGAGGACGAGCACTATCGAGTGCTGGGCGTCGCGGGCGACGCGACCGCGCCCAAGATCCGCCGCGCTTACCGGCGCCTCGCGCGCCAACACCATCCCGACCACAACCCCGGGCCTGAGAGCTCTGACCGCTTCCGCGCTCGCAAATGCGTACTCGGCTCTAAACGACCCCGCCCGCCACGCCCGCTACGACATCACCATCCAACGGCTCACACGACCTACACGACCCGATGCCTCTTACGCGACGCCAGCGTCGCCCAGGCTGCGCGGCGTGCTCGAGCTCTCGCCGCGCGAGGCGCAGGTCGCAGCGATCACCGCCCTCACGCTTATCGACTCAGATGGTGTTGTGATCGTGCTGCCCGCTGGGGTTTGCGATGGGGACGAGGTGACGCTCACCGCCGGCCCCGACGCGATGCTCCTTGCCGTTCGCGTGAACCGGTGTCAAGGCTTGACACGAAGCGACTGAGATCTATTCACCGTGGTGAAGGGAAAATCAACCCGAGTTCTTCAAAGGAGGAGTCGTATGGCACTGATTCGCTGGGAGCCGGTCGGCGAGCTCAACACCATCCAGAACGAGATGAACCGGCTCTTTAACAACTTCTTTGATCAGCCTAGTCAGACCGGGCGCGGGAACGGCACGATGCGACGCTGGCTACCGCCAATGGACCTCGTTGAGTCTGGCGACCAGTACGTCCTGCGTGCTGATCTCCCCGGACTCTGTGACGGCGACGTCAACATCCAACTCGAGGACAACGTGCTGACCATCAGCGGTGAGCGCAACGCGCAACACGAGAACAACGAGGAGGGCTACTACCGGCTCGAGCGTGCGTTTGGTGGCTTCTCCCGGTCGCTGACGCTCCCCGACGGCGTCGACCCTGATCGGATCGACGCGCACTTTGATCGTGGCGTGCTCGAGATCCGGGTCCCCAAGCCCGAGCAAAGGAAGCCCAAGGCCGTTCAGATCAACCTCGGCACGCCCGCCAAGACCATCGACAGCGGCGACCCCCGGGTCAACCACCGCGAGCCAGTCACCGCCTAACCCCCAACAAGCCTGCCATCGCAGGATCCTCCAAGCGAAGTGCGCGGACCGCGACCTGCACCGCCGCGGTC
>JALYZB010000407.1 GCA_030945945.1 Actinomycetota bacterium
GCCGTTGGCGCCGGTCGGGATCTCCAGCAGGCCGGCGCCGTCGTGGCGGTCGAGCCCGAGCGTGCCGGCGATCCGCAGCAGCGACCGCGCGGCCGCCTCGCCGATCCGCTCGCTGTAGACGATCACGACGTCCTCGCCGCCGCCGCGGAGCATGGCCGCGAGCCGGCCGGGCCCGTCGTCCGGCGTGCTGCCGGCCAGAGCGGCCTCGAGCTCGGCCAGGAAGCCCGCCTCCTGACCGGGGGCAAAGCGCGCGGTGAACGCGGCGTTGGCATCCAGCGTGCTCGGCCGTGCGGAGGCGATCGCCAGCTGCACGCCGTTGCGGCGCACGCCCTTGCGGATCCGCAGGTCCAGGATCGCGGCGTCGTCGAGTGGCTCGACGCCGAGCAGCAGGACGGTGTGGGCGAACTCGAGGTCCAGGACGCTGGCCTGCCGGCCGGGGGCCGACAGGGCGCGCATCGTCGCGGCACCCACGCCGGCGCCGGTGCGGCTGTCGATATCGGTCGAGCCCAGGCGCTCACGGACCAGGCGCTGAAGCAGGAAACCCTCCTCGTTGGAGGTCTGCCCGCCGGCCAGCGCGCCGACCCGGCCGCCGTGTCGGCTGAGCCCGGCCGCAGTGTCCAGCGCGCGCTCCCAGGAGACCTCCCGCAGCTCGCCCCCGTCGCGGACCATCGGCCGGGTGATGCGCTCATCGACGTGGATCGCCTGGTAGGCAAAGCGCCCCTTGTCACACAGCCAGCCGTCGTCCACGCCTGCGTGGTCGCGGGCCAGGACCCGCATCACGCGGTCGTCGCGGACCGTGAAGGTGACGTTGCACTGCGCCGGGCACAGGGTGCAGATGCCCGCCGCGCCCTCGATCTCCCACGGCCGCGCCCGGAAGCGGTAGGGCTGGGAGGTGAGCGCGCCTACCGGGCACAGCTCGATGATGTTGCCGCTGAACGGGGCCACGTAGGGGTGGCCGTCATGGGTACCGACGAAGGTGTCCGCGCCGCGTTCGGTGAAGATCAGCTGGTAGTCCTCGGAGATCTCCTGGGAGAAGCGCACGCAGCGATAACACAGGATGCAGCGCTCGCGATCGATCGCGACCAGCGGCGACAGCGCCAGCGGCTTCTGGAAGTGGCGCTTTGGCTCGATCATCCGGGAGCGGCCCAGCCCCCAGCCGAAGGTGATGTCCTGCAGCGGGCACTCGCCGCCCTTGTCGCAGACCGGGCAGTCGAGCGGGTGATTGACGAGCAGGAACTCGACCACCGCATTCTGGGCGTGCTGGACGCGCTCGGTCTGGGTGTGGACGACCATCCCGTCCTTGACCGGGGTCGAGCAGGAGGTCTGCAGCTTGGGGATGCCCTCGATCTCGACCAGGCACATGCGGCAGGCGCCGACCGGCTGCCCGAGCTTGGGCTCGTAACAGAAGTAGGGAATCTCGACGTCGCCCTGCTTGGCGGCGTCGACCAGCATCGCGCCCTCGACGGCCTGCACTTCGCGGCCGTCGATGGTCAGCTGGATCGTCTTCTGCTCGGGGCGGGGCATGTGCGCGGGGTTCGAAGCTAGTGGACGGGGACCGGACCGGCGTGCTCGTCGGCGACCCCGAGAGCGATCACGTCGTCCGCGGGGGCGAGCTCGTTGCGACGGCGGGCATCCTCGATCTCGGCCTCGAGCTCGGCACGGAACTTCTTGACCATCGAGCCGATCGGCATCGCCATCGCATCCCCGAGCACACACAGGCAGTTGCCGATGATCTGCTCCTGGATCGAGGCCATGATGTCGAGGTCCATCGGCGTCGCCTCGCCCGTGTAGATGCGCGCGAGCATCTTGTGGGTCCAGTTGGTGCCCTCGCGGCAGGGCACGCACTTGCCGCAGGACTCATGCGCGTAGAACTTGGCCAGCTTGAACGCGGTGTCGAGCACGCGCCGGGACTCGTCGGCGACGATGATCGCGCCGGAGCCCAGCATCGTCCCCGCCTTGGCCAGGCTGTCGAAGTCGTAGGGAACGTCGAGGTCGTGCTTGGTCAGCACCGGCGAGCTCGAGCCGCCGGGGAACCAGAACTTGATCTCGCGGCCGCTCGGCGGCCCGCCGGCCAGGCCGTAGATGATCTCCCGGGAGGGAATGCCGAGCTCGATCTCGTAGTTGCCCGGGCGCTTGACGTCGCCGGAAATCGACACGAGCTTGGTCCCGGTCGAGGTCTCGGTGCCGAGCTTGGCGTACTCGGCCGCGCCCATCCGCAGGATCGCCGGGACGGTTGCGAGGGTCTCGACGTTGTTGATCAGCGTCGGACCGTGGTAGAGACCCTCGATCGCCGGGAACGGCGGCTTCAGGCGCGGGTTGCCGCGCTTGCCCTCCAGCGAGTCGAGTAGGCCGGTCTCCTCGCCGCAGATGTAGGCGCCGGCGCCGCGGTGCAGGACGAGCGGCAGCTCCATCCCTGAGTGCAGGATGTCCTCACCCAGGTACCCGGCCGCGAACGCCTCGGCGATCGCCGCCTCGAGGATGTCGGCCTGGTGCCGATACTCGCCGCGGATGTAGATGAACGCGCGGTCGATCTCCCCTGCCCAGCAGGCGATGACGATCCCCTCGATCAGCATGTGCGGGGACTTCTGCATCAGCTCGCGGTCCTTGAACGTGCCCGGCTCTGACTCGTCCGCGTTGCAGACCAGGTACTTGACCATGTCCCCGTGGGGCAGGAACGAGACCTTGCGCCCCATCTGAAAGCCCGCGCCACCGCGGCCCCGGATGCCGGAGTCCATGATCTCGGCGAGGACGGCCTCGCGTTCCATGGACAGCGCCTTGCGCAGTGACTGATAGCCGCCGCGGCGCTCGTACACGGCCAGGGTGTTGAGGCCGGGCTCGTCGATGCGGTCAAACAGGATGGTCGGCATCAGGACTCCTCGGGCGGCGGGCCGGCGGTGGCGTTGGGGTCCACGGACGCGCGATGGCGCAGCTGCTTGGCCTCGAGCACCGACCGCCCGGCCCGCAGGTCGGCGACGATCTGCTCGGCGTCTGAGAGCTCCAGCGGCCCGACGTACTCGCCGTCGATCGACGCCATCGGCGCGATGTCGCAGGCGCCCAGGCACTCGAACGAACGCACGTCGAGATCCTCGGCCCCGCCGGCGGCGCGGACCATGGCGTCGAAGAACTCGTCGGCCCCCAGCAGTGAGCACGAGATGTTCGTGCACACGTAGACGTCATGGTGGTGCGGGCGCGGCTCGAGCTCGAGCATGTCGTAGAAGCTCGCCACCGAGGTCAGGTAGGCGGGCGTGAGCGCCATCACCGCGGCGACCTGGTCGATCGCGTCCGGCGAGCAGTAGCCGTGCACGCGCTGGGCGGCGTGCAGCGCGGGGATCGCGGCCGAGCGCCGGTCGGGGTACTTGCCCATCGCGGCCTCGATCTCTAAGCGCAGCGCCTCCGGCACCGGAGTCAGCGCCGCGTCCGGGATCAGCGCCGGCGGCTTGGTCAGATCGACTGCGTCGTCCCAGCCGGGGACGCGCGAGCCGTGGTCGAAGCGGGGGACTCGATCCCGCCCACCCGAGCTCATCGCCGGCCCGCGCTCATCGGTCGATGCCGCCGAGGATCGGGTCGAGCATGGCCAGCGTGGCGATCAGGTCCGCGATGTAGGAGTCCTTGACCATCGGGGCCAGAGCCTGCAGGTTGACGAAGCTGGGATCACGCATGTGCACGCGCGCCGGCTTGGCCGAGCCGTCGGCGCGCACGAAGCAGCCGAGCTCGCCGCGCGGGCCTTCGATCGGATAGTAGGTCTCGCCCGGCGGCACCCGGAAGCCCTCGGTGACGAGCTTGAAGTGGTGGATCAGCGCCTCCATCGAGGTCGCCAGCTCATGGCGCGGGGGCAGCGCGACCTTGCGATCGGGCGTGATGTGATCGCCCTCGGGCAGGCCCTCCAGCGCCTGGCTGATGATCTTCACCGACTCGTAGATCTCGGCGTGACGGACGCGGTAGCGGTCGTAGTTGTCGCCGACTGTCCCCACGGGAATCTTGAAGTCGAAGTGGTCATAGCTCGAGTAGGGGGCGGCCTTGCGCAGGTCCCAGGGATTCCCGGACGCGCGCAGCAGCGGCCCGGTGACGCCAAGCCCGAGCAGCGTGGCTTCGTCAAGCGGACATGTTCCCCGCAGGCGCTCGAGCACAATCTGGTTCTTCTCGAGCAGGTCGGCGTACTGATCGGCGCGGCCGGGCATCTCCTCACAGAACTTCCGCAGCTTGGCGGCGAAGCCCGGGGGGATGTCCTCGATCACGCCACCGACCTGGAAGTAGCGCGTGTGCATCCGCTGCCCCGAGGACAACTCGAACAGATCGAGGATCCGCTCGCGCTCGCGCAGGCAGTACCAGAACATCGAGATCGCGCCGAGGTCGAGCGCGCCCGTCGCGAGCCAGAAGAGATGCGAGGCGATCCGGTTGAGCTCGAGGTGGATCACCCGCAGATACTGGGCGCG
>JALYZB010000441.1 GCA_030945945.1 Actinomycetota bacterium
CTCGACCTGGCGGAAGATGAAGCGCAGCGACGGGTTGGGCAGCAGCGCCCCCGGCAGCAGCCCGGCCTCGCAGAGGACCTGAAAGCCATTGCAGATCCCGAGCACGAATCCGCCGTCGGCGGCGAACCGGGCGACTGACTCCATCACCGGCGCGAAGCGGGCGATCGCGCCGACGCGGAGGTAGTCACCGTAGGAGAAGCCGCCGGGCACGATCACGGCGTCGACCCCCCGCAGGTCACGGTCACCATGCCAGAGGATGACCGCTTCCGCCACCCGCTCGGCTGCGAGCTGGGCGTCGACCTCGTCACAGGAGCCGGGGAAGCGCACGACGCCGAACTTCACGGTCGGCTGGATCTCTCGTCCGTCCCGGGGTCGACGATCTCGTAGTCCTCGATCAGCGGATTGGTCAGCAGCCGCTCACACATCTCCGGCAGCTGCGCGGCGTCCTCGACGTCGAGCTCGATCAGGCGCCCGACGTGGACGTTGCGCACGCCCGTGAAGCCGAGCGCGGGGAGCGCACGTTCCACGGCCTGGCCTTGCGGATCCAAGATCCCGGACTTGGGGGTGACCAGGACGCGGGCGCGCACAGCCGCCGGTCAGCTCCCGGTGCGTTCGCGCCACTGCGCAAAGGACGACCCGGAGACTCGCTCGTAGGCCTCGACGTACTTCTCACGTGTGCGAGCGACGACCTCCTCGGGGATCGGCGGCGCGGGCGGGTTGCGATCCCAGCCGGTCGCGGAGGCCCAGTCGCGGACGAACTGCTTGTCAAAGCTCGGCTGGCCGTGGCCGGGCTCATAGCCGTCGGCGGGCCAGAAGCGCGAGGAGTCCGGCGTGCAGACCTCGTCGCCAATGGTCAGCGTGCCGTCGGCGTCGAGACCGAGTTCGAACTTCGTGTCCGCCAGGATGATCCCACGCGCGCGGGCGTGCTCGGCGGCATGGGAGTAGAGGGCCAGCGAGACGTCGCGGACGCGCTCGGCCAGCGCCCGATCGCCGATCAGCGCGACGGCGCCCTCGAAGTCGATCGCCTCGTCATGGCCGACGTCAGCCTTGGTGGAGGGGGTGAACAGCGGCTCGGGCAGCTGGTCGGACTCGCGCAGTCCGGCCGGCAGCTCGATCCCCGAGACCGCGCCGGTGGCCTGGTAGTCCTTCCAGCCCGACCCGGTGATGTAGCCGCGCACGACGCACTCGACGCTGAGCATCTCAAGCTTCTTGACCACCATCCCGCGGCCGCGGGCCTCCGCCGGGATCCCCTCGGTGACCGAGATGAGGTGGTTGGGGACGATCTCCACGGTGCGCTGAAACCAGAACGTCGACAGTCCGGTGAGGACGCTGCCCTTGTCGGGGATCGGTGTCGGGTGCACCACGTCATAGGTCGAGATCCGGTCTGAGGCGACGAGCAGAAGCTCGTGCCCGAAGTCATAGATCTCGCGGACCTTGCCCGATGCGAGCAGGGTCAGATCGGAGAGGGCAGCAGCCACGGCCGCGATGCTAGCGGCTGATCGGGACGATTCCCTGCAGCCGTCCGACGATCGTCTCGGCGTGCACGACGTAGGGCGAATAGTCGAACACCGCGGTCAGATCAAGCCCCGCGCCGGCAAGGTCCGACGCGAGCAGCTCGCGCAGGGCGACGCGCTCGTCGAGCGCGCGTTGCGCCAAGCGCTGCACGGTCCGATAGGCGTCGTCGCGCGTCTGGCCGCGGCCCACGAGCGCGAGCAGGAGGCGCTGGGAGAACAGCGCCCCGTAGGTGAGCTCGAGGTTCTCGCGCATGCGCGCCGCGTCGATGACCATGCCCTCCACCAGTGCGATCGTTCGGCGCTGCAGGTGGTCGAGCAGGCTGGTGGAGTCCGGCAGGATGATCCGCTCGACCGACGAGTGCGAGATGTCGCGCTCGTGCCAGAGCGCAACGTTCTCCAGAGCCGCCTGGGCGTTACCGCGCAGCACCCGGGCCAGCCCCGAGATCTGCTCGGACTTGATCGGATTGCGCTTGTGCGGCATCGCGCTCGAGCCCTTCTGGCCGGCTCGGAACGGCTCGCGGACCTCGCCGACCTCGGTGCGGGCGAGGTGGCGCAACTCGGTGGCAAAACGTTCCAGGCCCGCGCCGGCGAGGGCGATCGCGCTCAGCAGCTCAGCGTGGCGGTCACGGGCCACCACCTGGGTGGAGACCGGCTCGGGCTCGAGCTCGAGCCTGTCCAGAATCCGGGCTTCGAAATCGGGTGAGGTCGCCGAGTAGGTGCCCACCGCACCCGACACCGCCCCGACACAGGCCTGGGCGAACGCGCGCTCAAGGCGCACGCGGTTGCGCTCGGCCTCGAACGCGAACCCGGCCAGCTTGATCCCAAACGTGGTCGGCTCGGCGTGGATCCCGTGCGTGCGGCCGACGCACAGCGTCGACACGTGCTCGCGGGCGCGGGCGGCGAGCACCTCGACCAGCCGGCGGGCGTCCGGGAGCACGTAGGCGCCAACGCGCTTGATCTGCAGTGCCAGCCCGGTGTCGAGTACGTCACTGGAGGTCAGTCCGTAGTGGATCCAGCGGCCGGCGGCCCCGGCGGACTGCGAGAGGACGTCGACGAAGGCGGCGACGTCATGATCGGTGACCTTCTCTCGTTCGGCGATCGCCTCCACGCTGAACGTGGCCGACTGGATCGCCTCGAGTTCATCCGCGGCCGGCCCCTCCATCTCCTCGCAGGCGGCGATCTCGACCTCGCGCAGCGCATCGAAGCGGGCCTGGTCAGACCAGATCGAGGCCAGCTCGGGCCGGGTGTAGCGCGCGATCACCGGGGCAGCGAGGCCCTAGCCGGCGTGGGCCACCGCGGCGGCGGGATCGCCGACGGCGGCGAGGATGGTCGCCAGCAGCCCGGGGAAGCGTGACTCGAGATCGTCGCGGCGCAGCGTGTTCAGGCGGGTCGTGCCCTGCTGGCGCTGCTGAATCAGGCCGGCCTCGCGCAACACCTTGAAGTGGTGGGTGCAGGTGGACTTGGTGACCGGCAGGGCGAAGCTGCCACAGGTGCACGCGTCGTCGCCCTTGGCCAGTTCGGCCACGATCATCAGCCGCACCGGGTCACTGAGTGCGTGCAGCACGGCACTCAGCTCGAGCCCGTCACGGAGCGGGTGGGCGATCGGTTCGGAAGTGTGAATGGACATCGTCTCTAACGGTGATTGTACGACGGTCGTCGTACCTTTGCTATCGTACGGCACTCATCGTACAACGCCGCGCAGTGAGGACGACTATGCAGACCCAGACGCAGGCACCCCAGATCCAGACCGCCCAGGCAGCTCCGCGCCGCCGGCGTCTGTCCGCAGCCGTGATCGCGCAGTACATCGAGGACCTGACGCATCCTGGTCAGGCTCCCAGGATCCTCGCGGCCAGCACCGCCGCATTGCGCGCGTTGTCGACCCCCACGCAGGCAACCGGAACGCCCGGGGGCATCTGAGCGATCGACAGCAGCGCGTCGAGGCCTCCGGCCACCGACGTCTTGCTGGTCAGCGGGACGCCGATCACCGGCAGGTCGGTGTGGGCGGCGACCACCCCCGGCAGCGCAGCCGACAGGCCAGCGCCCGCGATGATCACGCGCAGGCCGCGCATCCGGGCATTCTTGGCGTAATCGGCGACCGTGTCGGGATCGCGGTGGGCTGACATCACCCGGGTCTCGGACGAGATGCCGCGCTCGGTCAGCTCGGCCTCGGCCTTCTCCATCGCGGGGAGGTCGCTCTTGGACCCCATCACGATCCCCACCCGGGGCGCGTCGGTGTCGAGCTCCTCGATCTCGGCCGCGGTCTCGGCCATCGACTCTCCGTTGGCGGCCGCCGCCGCCATCTCGGGCGTTTCCTCGCCGGATTCAGCAACCGCCGGGACGAGCGGCCGGGTCTCTTCTTGCTCTTCGCTCATCGCACGGCCCGCAGGGCGATGTCGCGGCGCAGCTGACGTCCGGCGAAGTCGATCATGTCCGCAGCAGCATAGGCAGCCGCGCGGGCATCAGCGGCATCAGCGCCGAGCGCGGTCACGCTCAGCACGCGCCCACCGGCGGTGAGAATCGCTCCATCCGCCGGCCCGGCCGCGGTTCCCGCGTGGGTCACGGAGACGTCCGCCGCAACGCGATCGAGGCCGATGATCGGGTTCCCGCACGAGCTCGACTCCGGATATCCGGCACTGGCCAGCACGACTGTCACCGCGATCTCCGGGCGCCAGCTCACCTGCGCGTCGCGCAGGCCGCCCGGGGTGCACGCGGCGTCGAGCAGGACCGCAAGGTCGGAGTCCAGGCGCGGCAGGATGGCCTGCGTCTCGGGGTCCCCGAAGCGAACGTTGAACTCGAGTACCCGGGGCCCGTCGGCCGTCATCATCAGCCCCGCGTAGAGAACGCCATGAAACGGCGTGCCGCGCCGCGCGAGTTCGTCGAGCACGGGCTGATGCACCACGGCGCAGATCTCCCGCGCCCGCGCCTCGTCGACGGCCGCAACCGGCGAGTAGGACCCCATGCCGCCGGTGTTGGGGCCTTCGTCGCCGTCGAAGATCCGCTTGTAGTCCTGCGCGGAGGCGAGCGGGACCGCAGTCTCCCCGTCGCATAGGGCCAGCAGCGAGAGCTCCTCACCGTCCAGGAACTCCTCGACCAGGACCTGCTCAGTCGCGAATCGGTGTTCGACCAGCAGCTCAGTCAGCGCCGCCCGCGCCTGTGCCTCGTCGCCGGCGATGATCACGCCCTTGCCCGCGGCCAGGCCGTCGGCCTTGATCACGACGGGATAGCCCGAAACCGCAGCCATGCCCGCCTGGACATGGGTCACGACCGCATAGGCGCCCGTGGGCACGCCGGCGGCGACCATCACCTCCTTGCAGAACGCCTTGGACCCCTCGAGCCGTGCGGCGGCGGCGCCCGGGCCGAAGCAGCGGATCCCGGCGGCGGCCAGTGCATCGCCCACGCCGGCCACCAGCGGCGCCTCGGGCCCGACCACGACGAGGTCGATCCCTTCTCGCTGCGCCAGCGCGACGACCGCGGTCGCGTCGGCGGCGTCGAGCCCGGGGTCGGGGATCGCGACCTCGGCGGCGATCCCCGCATTACCCGGCGCGCACAGCACCTCCGGGGCAGAGGGGGCGCGCACCAGCGACTGCACGAGTGCATGCTCGCGCGCCCCTGCGCCGAGGACGAGAACGCGTGATGACACTGAATCGGCCTTTCGCCAGGACTCAGATCGCGCTGATGAAGTCGTCAATCGGGATCGCGGTCAGGGTCTCGTACTTGCCCGTACCACGAGAGCCGAGCTCGAGCGACACGCGAGCAATGGTCTGCTCGTCGGGGGCCTCGACGACGTTGATGAAATCGAACTGCCCAAGGGTCGCCCACTGCGCCTTGACGGTCGCGCCGAGCTGTTCGATCTCGCGGTTGACCTCCTTGATGCGCGCCGGGTTGTTCTTGATCGTCTGAACTCCGTCGGGACTCAACGTGGTCAGCATGATGTAGGTGGGCACCTGGTCTCCTTCCGATCGACGACTGTCGCTCACTTCTATCGGATCTGAGGCGGGGCTGATCCAATCTTTCCCGGGTCGCCTTCCGGCGCGCCTCACCGGCCGGGTAGGCTCGACCGGACCGATACAGCTCACAAGAGAGGAGAGGAACCGATGAGCATTGACCGAGGACTCCTGGCCATGTTGGAGGCTAAGCCTGGAAGGGGCGACGAACTGGGCGCTTTCCTGAAGCAGGGACGCGAGCTGGCCGTCGCCGAGGCGGGCACGGTCACTTGGTATGCGTTCAAGCTGAGCGACACCATGTACGGAATCTTCGACACCTTCGAGAGCGAAGACGGCCGCCAGGCTCACCTCAATGGCGAGATCCCGGCCGCGCTGGGCACGGTCGCTCCCGATCTGCTGGCGGCCGATCCGGACATCAAGACCGTTGACGTGATCGCGGTCAAGTAGGCACGGCGCGGGGGGCCGGGCTCGGTCCGGGCCCGCCCCCTGCGGGTGCGCTCATCGGCGTCGTCTGTTGAGCCTGCCTCCGTTCGAGGGTCAGCCCGCCTTCGGCGGCGCCGACGGTGACCGTGTCCCCGGGCACGAAGCGCCCCTCGAGGATCGCGAGCGCGAGCGGATCGACCAGTCGCTTCTGGATCACGCGCTTGAGCGGGCGCGCGCCGTAGGTCGGGTCATAGCCGAGGTTGCCGATCAGCTCACGTGCGTCATCGCTCAGCTCCAGCCCGATTTCTCGGTCGGCCACCCGCCGCACGACGCCGGCCACCTGCAGGTCGACGATCGCGCCGATCTGCTCCCGTGTCAGTGAGGCGAACTCGACGATGTCATCGAGCCGGTTGACGAACTCGGGCCTGAAGTGGGCCTCCACCCCCGCCCGGCCGCCCGAGATGTTCGACGTCATGATCAGCACTGTGTTCTTGAATGACACCGTGCGGCCCTGGCCGTCGGTCAGGCGGCCATCGTCCATCACCTGCAGCAGCGCGTTGAACACATCCGGGTGGGCCTTCTCGATCTCGTCGAGCAGGACCACCGAATAGGGCCGGCGGCGAACCGCCTCGGTCAGCTGACCGCCCTCCTCGTAGCCGACGTAGCCGGGAGGCGCGCCAACCAGGCGGGAGACCGCGTGCTTCTCCATGTACTCCGACATGTCGATGCGGATCATCGCCTCCTGGGTGTCGAACATGAACTCGGCCAGCGCGCGGGCCAGCTCGGTCTTTCCCACGCCGGTCGGACCGAGGAACAGGAAGCTGCCGATCGGCCGGTCGGGGTCCTGCAGGCCGGCCCGGGAGCGCCGCAGGGCACTGGCCACGGCAGTGACCCCCTCGTCCTGGCCGATCACCCGCCGGTGCAGGCGACCCTCCATGTGCACGAGCTTCTCAATCTCGCCCTCCAGCAGGCGCGTGACCGGCACGCCGGTCCATTTGGCGACGATCTCGGCCACGTCATCGGCGTCAACGACGTCCTTGAGGAACCGCGTGGCCGGGATCTCGGCCGTCGCCTCGACGCTCTCGGCCGCGGCCAGCGCCTTCTCGATCTCGGGGATGGTCCCGTACTGCAGCTCGGCGGCGCGGCCAAGATCGGCCTCGCGCTGAGCGCGCTCGAGCTCGGTGCGAGCCGTCTCCAGCTGCTCCTGCAGGTCGGCGACGGCGCCGAGGCTGGCCTTCTCGGCGTCCCACTCAGCGTGCATCCCGGCCGAGGTCTCGCGCTCCTGCGCGAGCGAGCGCTCGAGCTGCTCGCGGCGGACTGCGGTGCCCGGCTCGTCGTCGTCGCCGAGGGACTGCAGCTCGATCTCGAGCTGCATGATGTGGCGGTCGACCTCATCGATCTCGGTCGGCTTGGAGTCGATCTCCATCCGGATCCGCGACGCGGCCTCGTCGACGAGGTCGATCGCCTTGTCGGGCAGAAACCGGTCGGCGATGTAGCGGTGGCTGAGCGTCGCAGCGGCGACGAGCGCGGAATCCTGGATGCGGACCTTGTGGTGGACCTGGTAGCGCTCCTTGAGGCCGCGCAGGATCGCGATCGTGTCCTCGACACTGGGCTCGCCGACGTACACGGGCTGGAAGCGGCGCTCCAGCGCAGCGTCCTTCTCGATGTGCTTGCGGTACTCGTCCAGGGTGGTCGCGCCCACGGCCCGCAGCTCGCCACGGGCGAGCATCGGCTTGAGCAGGTTGGCCGCGTCGACCGCGCCCTCGGCGGCCCCGGCCCCGACGATCGTGTGCAGCTCGTCGATGAACAGGATCACCGTGCCGTCAGCGTCGGCGATCTCCTTCAGGACGGCCTTGAGCCGATCCTCGAATTCTCCCCGGTACTTGGAGCCGGCGATCAGCGCGCCGACGTCGAGCGAGATGACGCGGCGATCCCGCAGCCCCTCGGGCACGTCGCCGGACACGATCCGCTGGGCCAGTCCCTCGGCGATCGCGGTTTTCCCGACCCCGGGCTCGCCGATCAGGACAGGGTTGTTCTTGGTCCGCCGGGAGAGCACCTGAATGACGCGGCGGATCTCGTCGTCACGCCCGATGACCGGGTCGAGCTTGCCCTGGGCGGCGGCCTCGGTCAGGTCGCGGCCGTACTTCTCCAGGGCCTGAAACTTCTCCTCGGGATTGTCGTCGGTGACCCGGTGCGAGCCGCGCACCTCGCCCAGCGCGTTGCTCAGCGCGTCGTGGGTGGCGCCGCCGGCGCGCAGCGCGTCGCCGGCCGGGCCGGGATGCGCCGACAGCGCGAGCAGCAGGTGCTCGGTGGAGACGTACTCATCCTTGAGCTCGCGCATCTTGGCCTCCGCCGTGCGGAGGATCTGGACGAGCTCGCTGGAGCCACCCGCCGGGTCGGCACCAGGGCCGCTGCCCGCGCCGGTCAGGGTCGGCAGCGCCTGCAGGGCGCGATTGTCCTCGACGCGGATCGTGGCCGGCTCGACGCCGAGCTTGCGCAGCACGGGGACGACAATTCCGCCGTCCTGCTCGAGCAGCACGGCGAGCAGATGCTCGGGGGTGGTCTGCGGGTTGCGGCGCTGGTCGGCCAGCTGCTGGGCGGCCTGCAGCGCCTCCTGGGATTTGATGGTGAAACGATCTGGGTGCATGAGCGATTCCGGTCTCGTGATAGATCTCAGTCTTAGTGACTAAGATTATCGCACGATGTGACCCGTTGGGCAAGTAACTTGCGCAGGCGTGGGTGCGCCGCTGCGGGCGATCAGCCGGCGGACGGTCGTCCGCCGCGGTCGACGCGACGGCGTCAGCCGGTGATGCGCAGACGATGAGCCCGACTGGACCCCTCGACGTTGTTGCCCGAGTCACTGAGCACGCTGTGCACGTACGCGTAGACGCGCTGGCGGCGATGCAGCGCCCCGCGGATCCTCTGGGCCTGACGGCGGCTGAGGTGCAGCGTCACCTTGCGCGAGCCCTGGCCCAGCAGCAGGTGGCGCCGGGAGGAGACCCGGATCGAGCGCGCCCGTGGGATCCGGATTGTCGCCGATGCGGAGACCAGGCAACGCCGCGAGCAGCTGACCCGTGCAGCGAGGGCTCGGTGAGCGAGCACGCGCTGACGCAGGACCGAGACCCCGACCGTCGCGATCGCCGGCTGGGCGGCAACGGCGAGCAAGGCCAGCTTGCCGAGGTCAACACCACCCAGGCCGGTGGCCAGGTCATAGCCGGGCGTGGCGGCGCAACATCCGAGCGGCTTCTTGCGGCCGCCGGGAAGCACGGTGCCGAGGTCGTTGTCACTGCCAGAAACATCGGAGAACACCCCGGCGGTCGGGTGGCGACGAGCAACGTCGTACAGCACCGAGTTCGCCGAGCCGAGATTCTGCTTCTGGTGCAGACGCAGGATCTGGTTCACAAGCGCCAGGCCGCCGGCGAGCAGCGGCGTCGCCGCGCTCGTCCCGCCGACCGAGATCCACGGTCCCGGGCCGCCCTGCAGGCAGTCCCGGGCGGTGCAATACACCGCATAGCCGGGCAGCGGATCCGACAGCAGGGCCACGTCGGGGACCCCGCGGCGCGGGCCAGCGAGGAATCCCCTCTGGTAGTCGGGGCGAGCAAACAGCCGGCTCAGACCACCGCCCCCGGCACCGACGTTGTAGGGAGCGTCGTTCCAGACCTGTTGCTGGACGATCTGGTTGGTCGGGCTGAGCGCGAGGTTTGTGCCGCCGACGCCGGTCACGTAGGGCGAGGAGGAGGGGAAGTTGACCGCGAGGGCCGGGATTGGGCCGTTGCGGCCGATGCAGTCGCTGGAACCCGTGTCCCCCGAGGCGGCGAGGACCGAGATGCCGGCTGCCGTGGTGAGCGCGAGCTCGCCCTCGACGGCGCGCACCCCGCCGGCGCCGATCGCCAGCGCCAGCGCCGGCTCGCACGTGCCCAGCGAGGCCGAGATGATCTCCGGGACGCGATTGGCGTTCTGCAGCGGGGCAGTCAGCGATCGGAGCACATCCGAGGCCCGCGAGCGCGACTCGTAGACGTCGATCGCCTTCAGGCCCGGCGCCGCAGCGTCGAGCACCTCGAGATCGAGCGTGCTCTCACCCCCGGGCGGCAGCGGACGGCCGAGGTTGACCCCGTACCCGTGGACGGCCGGCACCGGCAGACCGAAGCAGCGGGCGAAGCTGGTGATGTCCGAGTAGCGGTAGCCGTCGATCTCAATCAGCGCCACCCGCTCACCGGCACCGGTCGCCCCGGCGGCCTGCAGGCCGGCGTAGTCGTAGGCGGTCAGGTACTGGTTGGGCGTGAAGCCGCGGTCGGCGATCGCGCCGGCGCATCCGCTCGACGTGCCCGACCGCGACTGGTAGCCGGAGAAACTGCTGGCGACGCCGACGTGCGCAGGGGCGTGGTGCAACCGGCTCGAGCCGGCGACGCGGGGGTGGTTTCCGAACACCGGCCGAGTGTCGAGGCCGACCACGCCGGTCACCGCGCCGCGCAGGGCGGCGGGCAGACGCGGGCCCGAGCTCGGCGCGATAAAGCGCGTGGCCCGGGCGCTCTGATAGCGCGATAGCGCGGTCCCGAACGCGCGCTGAGCCCAGGCGACGGTCATCGTCGCGTCCGCGAACAGGCCGGTGCGATCGAGCGTGACCCCGCTCGCTCCGGCGTGGTGCAGGAAGCGCAGCACGCGCCCGCGGTCCGACGCCGAGGCGCCGTAGCGGCGAGCAAGCTCGGCGATCGACTGAAACTGTCCGTACTGGGGCGAGCCGAAGGTGCTGACCGCGTTGGCCAGACGCTCCAGGCCGGCGACGTCGGCCCGCAGCGGCAGCATCAGCGACAGACGCTGCGCGCCCGGGGCCCCGCCGAGCCGGGCCACGGTCGCGGCCGGTC